>CAYOZW010000214.1:0-5648 GCA_964408495.1 uncultured Eubacteriales bacterium | reverse complement strand
CGGCTGCCCTGCTGATGGAGGGCAAGGACGTCCTCGACGGCTTCGGCCGTATGCCCGACGACCGCTACCGGCTGCCCGCGATAGAGGGGTCCGTCGCAGGTGGCGCAGTAGCTCACCCCCATGCCCAGCAGCCTTTCCTCGCCGGGTATCATCTTCTCTTTTCCGACCGGCTTCCCGGCGGCCAGGATCACCGCCTTGGCCTCGATGAGCGTTTGCCTGGTAACGACGTATTTCGTCTCGGTAACGAAGTTGAAATCGATGGCGTCCTCGGAGACGATCTCCGCGCCGAACCCCTTGGCCTGATCCTTGAATTTCTGGAGAAGCTCCCGGCTGTTGATCGAGGGAAACCCCGGGTAGTTTTCGATATCGTAGCCGATGGAAAGGCGCGACGCCGCCCGGCCCTCCAGGATGATCGTTTTCCTTCCCGCACGGGCGGCATAGATACCGGCGGAGCAGCCCGCCGGACCGCCGCCGACGATCACGATATCCGCCCTTAGATTCTTGGTATTCGATTCAACACTGGGCATCTTTCACTCCTCGCCTGATTTGGTAACAGTATATCATGTGTCCACTTATTTTCTTGATAAGAGGCGACCGGGGGGAGCAGGATCTGGCGTTTCGGGAGGCCAGTCGTCGCATCCGCATCGTCCATAAATACGGGTCGGCCCTGGCAGACGCGTTGGTCAAGGAGGGCTGGATTCCAGAGGCCTTGCCGGGAGAGACCGTGAATCTGGACAAGGGAGGCGTCCGGTTCATGCCCTTCGATTATGCCGGCCAGCTGGCTGACGGGAAAATGGCCGAGGAGCGGTGGCGGGAATTATGCCGGGAGGCCGGCATATCGGACCTCCGTTTCGGGTTCTAAAATAAAAAAGGGGATGGTCCTAATTATTTCACCCTCTCCCATCAAGAGAGAGGGATATTAAAAAGACAGGGCCGTCTCCTTCTTTCAGGAAGGCTATGGTTTTTTGAGCGCCGAATTGTGGGGGCCGGCCACCCTGAGGATAATCTCGCCCTTGCCGTATTCGAAGGTGAACCTGTAGCGGTCATTGACGCGCCCTTCGAATATCTTTTTGGTTCCCTTGATCTTTTTTATGCCCAGCGACGGATGGCGCGGGTTCGAAATCAAGATCTCGAGCTGTTTTCGCAGCTTCTCTCTGGTTCGACTGTCCAGATCAAGAGCGCTTTTTTTGAACCTTTCTGTTCTTGTGAGCTTCAGGCTTTCCCTCAATTTCATCGAAGAGTCCCTCAACGGAATCGAACGATTTCACTCTTCCCTTCTGGATATCCTCTTCTGCCTCGGCTTCGAGCTTCTGCCACTTTTCCCGCCAGAACCAGGACTGGTCCTTATCGACCGTCTCCTGGGGGACCATAACGACGGTCTTGTCCACGACCTTTAGCAGGACCAGGCTTCCTTTCTCAAGATCGAGCTTTTCCCGGATAAAGCTGGGGAGAGTCACCTGCCCGCGAGCCCGAAGTCTGACCAATTCTTCCATTTTTTCCCAATCGGCCATCGCTGGATCCTCGTAAATTCTGAATTTCGTATTTTCAAACATATCTTAAGCCCGCGCTAGCCGGATGTCAAATCCAACCAAATAGACGATGTTCTTGAGTCAGGAATCTCAGCCATAAAGAATAGAGGGGACACGAACCTTAATTCCTGCGATCTAAACACTCTCTTGAACTAAGGTTCGTGTCCCCTCTATTCCCCTGTGCCCTCTCCCATCAAGGAAGAGGAAGAAGAATTGGATGTCCCCAAATTAGAGCGTGAAGCAATAGCTGAACTTGACCAGGAAGACGTTCTGGGGGTGGGTGTTGAAAAGGTCGTGGAAGCCGTCTCCGAAGGCGAACTCGCCCCTCCGGTCATATCCCGTCCGGCCCTGCGACCAGACGACGTAGAGGACCGACCCGGGCAGGTATTCCCAGCGGATGACCAGGTTCGAGCGGAACTGGAGGAAATTGAAGTTCGGGTTGGCGAACGAATAATCCACCAGGCCGTCCGCGTTTTCGTCGACATCGTAGGCTCCGCCGTCAGCATCCGCCGCGATCTCGTCGCCCTGAAAGGCATGATACCGGTCTTCGATCTCTCCCGCCCGCGAATCCGCGATCCGCTTGAATTCGGAATAGCCGCCCGCCGAGACAAAGGGCATGCCGTAATACTGGACCGAGAGCTCGGGCGTCAGGCTCCAGTTGAGGCGTACGGTCACCCCCACCGTCTTCTGGTCGAGGGAAGCCATGATGTAGCGGGGTTCGTCCCCGAACGTGCACTGGGTGACCCACTGCAGCAGCGGCTTGTACGTCTCGAACTCGGGAGCCAGCGTGAACGTCAGAGCGTCTGAAGCCTGGTAGGTGACGCCGACCGACAGGCTGCGGCTGACCATATATCCCCGGTCGCCGTCAAAGCTCGACCCCATGATATCGTACTGAAGCTTGCGCCGCGTATCCGAGCTGACATAGCCCCAGATGTTCCAGCCTCCCTCCGTCCGCAACGACGGCCCGCCCCGCAACGCCGTGGCCGACAGGCCGGAGAACTGCCGGTTGATGCCCAGGCTGAACTGCCAGTAGTTTTTGAACCGGCCATTGAAATTGACGTTCCCGCCCGTGAAGATCCGTTCGCCGGCGAAATTCAAACCTGTCCACTGGTTGAAATTGACCCGGACTTCGCGGAAGACGAGGAACGGGTCCCACCAGCGGTAGCCCGCCCAGAAATACTGCATGGCGACATCAGCGTAATGCGTGTAGCCCATGTCGTTGACTTCGAACCCGGGCGAGCGCCAGGTGACGCCGGTCGAGAAGCTCAGATGGCCGCTGCCCGACTTGTTGAAGGTCAAGGTGCCGGCGTGCCCGCTCAATGACCGCCGCGCCGGGTCGATCTCGACATGGGTGGCATCGGGCCGCTGATAATAGCGGAGCGAGGACATCTGAGTCCGCAGCAGGGCCTCCTGGCTCCCCCGGACCAGGCTGAAGGCCGTCATGAACTGAACGGAATACGTCCGATTTTTCCAGGTGTGCAGGATGTCGAAACCGCCCGCGTAGGCCTGGCCGTGGAGAAAATCCAACTCTTCGTGCTTGAGGTTCCGGTTGACGGCCGTGACCATGCCCCCGACGACCGTATCGCCCCCGCGGTAATCCTTCTGGAGGCGGAGGCCCAGGTAGTTGGTGGCCGGCTCGACCGGCTCTTGCCGGCCGACTCCGGCGAAACTCAAATCGGCGTACTCGGCCGCGGTCAGGGCGTCGATGATCCCGATCGAGATGCCGGAGCGGGTTTTGCCGGTCATTTTGAAGGCGCCGATGATATTCGTGCTCTCGGGCATATCGACATACTCATGCTCCCCTCCCTCAATCTCCCGCTGGGGGTAGCGGCCGATGCGGCGCGAGTAGAACAGGTTGTCCTGGGAGAAGTCGCCGTCGCCGCCCATCATGTCGAAGCTCAGGATGTTCCGGCCCTCGATGAAGAAGGGACGTTTCTCCTCGTAGTAGGTCTCGAAGGCGCTGAGGTTGACGACCGAGGGGTCGGCTTCGACCTGGCCGAAGTCGGGATTGATCGTGAAGTCCATGGTCAGGTCGCTGGTGACGCCGACCTTTCCGTCCAACCCGCCAAACAGGCTCGACCGCCTCCCGGTGGCGAAAGGATTGCCCGGTTCGCCGCGGAAGGTCTGACCGCTGCCGACGACATAGGGCGTGAGCTCGACCTGGCGCTGGGGCCTGAGACCCTCGAGGCCTTGGAGCTCGCCGAAACAGTGGACCCAGCCCGAGGCGTCGCGGGGGATGAACTGCCAGCAGGAGATCTCCTGGCTCCGGAAAAATTTGCGCCTGACCTGGAGGCCCCAGGTCGTTTGAGCACCGCCCGCGTAGCGGAGCTGGGAGAGGGGGATCCTCATCTCGGCTGTCCAGCCCTCCCCGTCCACGGCTGTTTCGACATCCCAGATTGGGTTCCAGTCCTCGTCCTCGACCTCGCCGTCGCTCGACAGGAACATGTCGGACTTGACGCCGGCGGCATTGACCTGAAGGCAGAAGGCGCTGAGGCGGTCGTTGTAGCTGTCGAGCTGGATCTCCACCCAGTCGCCGTCGACGCTGTCGCGCCGGGCCAGCCGTTCGACGATCTTGTCCGGCTCTCTGTCGTGGGCGCGGATGGCGACATAAATGTTTTTTTCGTCGTAGAGGATCTTGAAGGAGGTGGGCTCGGTCGGCGGCTTGCCCTCGTGGGGCTCGCGCTGGATAAAGTCACTGGCCCATTCCACCTTGTCCCAGGCGGGGTCGTCGAGCTGGCCGTCGATGACCGGGTTATGGGGATTGACGTGGTGTGTTGTGTAGACCTTCTTGACAGGAGGCTCGGAGGCTTGGAGCGGCGGCGGGAAAGCCATCCCCCAGACGAGCGCTGCGGTGGCGACCAGAGCCGCGGCGTTGGCCAGCCGCGATAGACTTAATAGTGCCCAGACCGGGCGCTTTTTTCTTTTGTTTTGTTCGTAGCTATTGTTTCGCTTGCTTATTATGTTTTGTTCGTTCCTTATGTTGCTCTTGTTACGTTCGCTGCTTTCGTTTCCTATGCCTGTGGTCATCTCGAACCTGCTTCTTTTTGTATTGGCATTCAACGATATATACTCCGCAACCGCCAAAAAGGTTGGCAGAGAGGCTTTCCTAAAAGAAACCCTCTGCCTTGAGGGGGTGTGTCATAATGTCATTGCGAAAGAGCGCAGCGACTGAAGCAATCTCATAATGCATGGATAAAAGAAGAGATTGCTTCGCTCCCAAAAGTCGCTCGCAATGACAACTGACAATGGCGATACAACCTCTGACGGGAGATGGTTTGGGAGAGGGTGGAATAAATAGGACCGTCCCCCTTTTTTTTACTTTCCAATGCGGAACCGTTCCGGAAAATCGTTGGTTTCCAGCCAGATTCTCACGTCGTCTTCATGTCCCGGCAGGTACTTGGTCATGAGTTCCTTGAAAAGAGGCACGTTCAGCGCGGACAGGCCGCATAATTCCCGGGTGAATTCCCGAAACCGCTCTTTTCCCAAAAGCTGCCTGACATAATGCAAAAACAGCCGCGCTCTATCGTTCAAGACAAAGGTGTCCTTATAGGCCCCGATATCGTCAAAGGTCAGGGATAATATGGGCTTTTCCGGAGGCAGCGGATCGCCCCGGCGGGTTTTTTTTGTTTCCTTTTTCTGCAGATAGGCTTCCTCTATCGAAGCCATGCGCCGCTGATACCACTCCTCCCCCAATATCTCCGCTAAAGCCGGAAGATGGAAGTAACTGGGGAAGCCTTCCACCACCAGGGCGGCCATGGGGTCTTGTCTTTGTGTGGGCACTTGAACGAACGCATGCACCAGTTCATGGGACACAAGCTCCTTGAGCCCGTCATCCTTATCTCCCATGCTGAAAGCCTGCCACTGACCGGAGGTTATGCCGATCATGTTCTCCGCGCTGATTCCGGAGGCGAAGTTGGGCAGCTCGGCGATATGGATCTGCGGCGTGGTTTTTATCTCTCTGTAATTCTTTCCGTAAATGGTTTTCAGCCGGCCGATAAAATTGAAGAGGTCACCCACCACGGCCTTGGATTTCGGATTG
Organism: uncultured Eubacteriales bacterium; assembly: GCA_964408495.1. GTDB lineage: Bacteria > Acidobacteriota > Aminicenantia > Aminicenantales > UBA8522 > UBA8522. The sequence goes on along the minus strand of CAYOZW010000214.1, from coordinate 80 downwards.
TCCAGATGATAGAGATAAATGCCGTTTTGTTCCCGGACGATGAAGGGACGGATCGTCAATTGAACATCCATCAGGTTGAG
>CAYOZW010000213.1:0-5699 GCA_964408495.1 uncultured Eubacteriales bacterium | reverse complement strand
GGACAGCCCTCTAGCCGACAATGCTCTCTACTGGATCGGCGAATGTTCTTTCAGCCAAAGGAAATATATCGAGGCTATCGACGTTTTAAATGAGCTGATCCTAAACTATCCACAGGGGGATAAAATCGCCGCCGCCTATCTAAAAAAGGGACTGGCCCTGGCGGAGCTGGAGAGAAAGGACGAAGCTCTGGTTGTCTTCAAGCTTCTCACGAGCAAGTATCCCCTGGAAGAGGAAGCCAGGATCGCCCAAGAAAAGATTAAGGATTTATCCGCCAAATGAGAGACGTTAACAGTCTGAACAAGGTCCTTCTGATCGGACGCCTAGGGGGAAAGCCGGAGCTGCGCTACCTTCCCCAGAACCAGCGGGCCATCGCCAGGTTTTCCCTGGCCACCAACGAGCGGATCTTCAATCCCACTACCAACGAAAGCCGGATCCGGACGGAATGGCACCGCATCATCGCCTGGGGCAAGCTAGGCGAGTTCTGCGAGAAGTTTCTGGTCCAAGGCAAACAGGTTCATATCGAAGGCAAGCTGAGGACCCGCAGCTGGCAGGACCGCGAGGGGAACAAGCGGACAACCACAGAAATCGAAGCTCAAAACATTGTTCTTCTCGGCAAGAGGGAAGATACCGCTGAGTCCGAGCCTTTCCCGGCCGAAAGACCCTCCCCGGAGACAACCAGCGATGAAGAGCCGGGTTTCCAAGAGGAGAACGAAGGGGACGATGAGGTCCCCTTCTGAGCCTAAGGGTTTGACTCCCGGAACGCCGAAACGGACCGAGACCGACTTTAGGAAGGCCATCTACGAGGAGGTCCGTCCCTGGGGAAAGTTTCGCTGCTACCCTTCCGGCAATACAGGAAACCTCAAGATCATCACCGTCAAACCGGGGCGGGCGCTCTCCCTGCAATACCATCACCGTCGGAGTGAATTCTGGGTTGTCCTCGACCCCGGACTGGAAATGACCATGGGGGAACGCACCTGGCGGCCGAAGAGAGGGGAAGAGATCTATATCCCTCGTCACACCGCGCATCGTCTTCGCTGCGTCGGCCGCCGCCCCGGCCGGGTGATGGAAGTTTGGATCGGGAGGTCGAGCGAGCGTGATATCGTCCGGATCGAGGACGATTTCGGCCGGGTCACATGATCTGACCCAGCAGGAATGCCTTGGGGTGCTTGACCAGGATGCGTTCGATGATGAACTCCTCGATATCTTGAGCCGTCCGCAGGCACATGGCTTCATCGACAGCCTTTTCCACCGTCCCCAGCTCGAGGGATCGGAAGGTCTTCTTGATGCGCGGAATGAAAATGGGATTCATGCTGAATTTGCGCAATCCAAAAGCAAGAAGGATCAGGGCCGAAAGAGGGTTGGCCGCCATCTCCCCGCAGACAGCGACATCCTTTTTCTCTCGCAAAGCCGTCTGGATGATGAACCGGATCAATCTCAAGACCGAAGGATGGAGGGGCTTGTATAGATAGGAGACGAATTCGTTGGAGCGGTCGACGGCCAGGTAGTACTGGATGAGGTCGTTCGTACCGATACTGATAAAATCGACTTCCTTCACCAGGATATCGGTGATGGCGGCTGCGGCCGGAACCTCGATCATCACGCCGAGCGGGATCTGGCGGTCGAACTTCACCCGCTCTTTTTCCAGTTCCTTCTTGACCTCCTCAAAGAGAAGCTTAACCTCACCGACCTCCTCGAGCTCGGTAACCATGGGTATCAGAATGCGGACATTCTTGAGGACGCTGGCCCGGAGGATCGCCCTCAGCTGGACCTTGAAGAGTTCCCGGTTCCATAAGGAGAAACGGATGGCCCGCAGCCCGAGCGCCGGGTTCGGCTCTTTCTCGATATTCAGCTGGGGAAGGCTCTTTTCACCTCCGATGTCGATCGTCCGGATGTAGACGGGGGCCGGGTAAGCGGCCTTGGCAATCCGGGAGTAGGCTGCGAAATGGTCATCCTCCGTGGGCAGGCTGGCGCGCTGGAGATAGATGAATTCCGAACGGAAGAGCCCGATCCCCTCCGCGCCAAAAGAGAAGGCCATCGCGACTTCCTCGGGAAGCTCGATGTTAGCTAGGGGGACAAACTTCGCGCCATCAAGAGTGACCGACCCCAGCTTGGCCGTCTTCTTGAGATCCCGGAAATATTTATCGTACTTCTCTTTCTTGCCTTGGAATTCTTTTCTGACCGCCAGAGGCGGATTGATGATGACCTCACCGTCTGTGCCGTCGACGATGATGTAGTCTCCGTTTTTAACCTGCTGGGTCACATTATGGAGGCCCACCACGGCCGGAATATTCAGGGAGCGGGCCAGGATGGCCGTGTGGGAGGTCGGACCTCCCATGTCTATGGCTACGGCCAGGACATTCCTCCGGCTGAGTCGCATGGCGGCCTCGGACGGCAGCAGGTCATGAGCCACCAGAACCTGTTTTTTTGTTTCCTCGGGTTTCGCCGAGCGCTTCTGTTTCGGTCTCAGATTGGCGACAATCCTGGCTAAAACGTCGGAAATGTCCGATTTCCTCTGGCGGAAATATTCGTCGGCGATGGCATCGAAGAGATCCTGATACTTCCGATTGGCCTGAGTGATGGCCCACTCCACCCGGGCCTTTTCCTCGCGGACGCTCTTTTCGATGCCGGCAAAGAGTGAGCGGTCTTCCAGGATGAGCAGATGGGCGTCGAAGATGAAGCCATGTTCCTCGCCCATGTTGCTTTTGATATCTTGTTTCAAGGTCAGGAGCTCGTTTTTGGTCCGTTCGACCGCCTTTTTCAGCCGCCGCAACTCGGCCTCCACAGAAGAGGCGGGGATGGTTTCTTTGCGGGTCGAAAAGAGGACCGGGTCACTCAGGCAGATCTCGCCCATCCCGATCCCGGGTGAGACGCCGTTTCCTCGCAGTCGGATGAAGATCATGCCGATCACTCTTTCTCGTCGAACTTGTTTTTGATGAGCGCTGTCAGCGCCGCTATGGCCTCCTCTTCTTCCTTCCCCGAGACCCGGAGCAGCACAGAGCTCCTCTGGGTTGCGGCCAGCGTCAGTATCCCCAGGATGCTTTTGCCATCGATCTCCGTGTTGTCCTTGATGATCTTGACCGAGGCGTCATAGCGGTTGGCCAAGTTCACGAATTTCACGGCCGCTCGGGCATGGAGGCCCAATTTGTTCCGGATAAGGACTTCTTTCTCGATCATCAGAGCGCGCCTCTCTATCGTTTCGAGCTCAACAGGGCGCTGGCCAGATGGATGTTCTTCTTGCCCTGCTCGACGACCTTTTTGGAGACGTCCTTCAAATTGTTACTGCGCTGCAGGGAAACGAACTTGATGAGCATCGGAAGATTGACGCCGGTGATGATTTCGACCTGATTATCCCGGAGAAAGCTGAAGCTTAGGTTAGAAGGTGTCCCCCCGAACATATCGGTGAAGATGACAACCCCATTCTTCTGGTCGACCCTTTTCAGGCTCTGGTTGATCTTCTTTTTGGAGTCTTCGACATCGTCGTACCAGCCGATCGAGATGGCTTCGATATTGGGCGCCTCTCCCAGGATGATGGTCAGGGCATTGAGGAGTTCTTCGGCCAGGCGGCCATGGGAGACGATAATCCCGCCGATCATTGTTCACGCCTACTTGAAGATATCTCGATGGAAGACCCTTATATCATATCTGTTCTTCCGAAGATAGCCCTTCAGTTCCTCGGCGATAACGACCGAGCGGTGTTTCCCGCCGGTGCAGCCGATGGCGATGGTCAGATAGCTCTTGCCTTCGGAGATGAACTCGGGGATGAGGTATTCCACGAAAGGAAACAGGCGGCTTATGAACGTCCGGGTTCCGTCCGACTGAAGGACATGAGCACGGACCTTAGGGCTCTTCCCCGTCTTGTCTCGCAAGTCATCGATGTAGAAAGGATTGGGCAGGAACCGCGTATCGAAGATCAGGTCGGCGTCGAGCGGGATCCCGTACTTATAGCCGAAGCTCACGATGACGATCTGCATGCTTGGAGTCCGGCCTTTGACCAGCCGGCGGGTGAGCAGTTCTTTGAGCTGTGAAACGCTGCTGGACGAGGTGTCAAAGACTTCATCGGCCATTTTCTTGATCGGCGCTAGGCGTTTCCTTTCCCAGCGGATTCCATCGATGACCGACTTCTTCTTGGTCAAGGGATGGGGCCGGCGCGACTCGCTGAACCTCTTCAACAGGGTTTCGTCCGAAGCATCGAGAAAGATGATCCTGGGAGCGATCCTTTTCTTGATTTTCTCCACGGCCGCAGGAAAATCGGTCAGGAATCCGGGCTCTCTCATGTCCACAATCAGGGCAACTTTCTGGAGCTCCACCTCTTTTCGCAACCAGAGATCGACGAGGCTGGGGATGAGCTTGGCGGGCAAGTTGTCGACACAATAGTATCCCAGGTCTTCGAGGAAATGGCTGACTGCGGTCTTCCCGGATCCGGAGATCCCGGTGATGATCAGGAAACGGTCATCCTTCATTCTTGCCTGACCTCTAGTTGAGCGCTTTGTCCAGTTTCTTGACGATCTCATGGGAGGCATGATACCCCTTTTTCCGCAAGATTTGGACCTTGCAGGCCACTTCTATCAGCAGAGCGATCGTCCGCCCTGGAGCGACGGGGATGATCAGTTGTGGAATCTTAACGCCGAGAATCTCATAATCCGCGGGGAATTCTAGGCCCAACCGGTCATATTCGTCACCCTTCCGCCACTTTTTAAGCCAGATGACCAGGTCTACCCTGGATTGGCGACAGATGGCTCTCGACCCGAAAATCTCCTTGATGTTGATGATCCCGAGCCCGCGGATCTCCATGAAATAGCGGCTCAACGCGGGCGACCGGCCGACCAGACGGCCGTTTTTTCCCCGGGTCAATTCCACCACATCGTCGGAGATGAAACGGTGGCCGCGGGAGATGAGCTCCAGTGCGCTCTCGCTCTTGCCGATTCCGCTATGGCCTGAAATGATGACGCCCAAACCGAAGATCTGCAGGAAGCCGCCGGAAAGGATGAAACGCGAGGAAGCGCCCTCGCTCATCTCATTCCTGGATCTTTTCTTCTTCTTCACGGATGATCTCAAGGATCTTGTTTGGATTCTTGGCTCCCAAAATCCTCTTTTGCAGGGAAGCCGTTTTGCGGACGAGATAGGCGACAGCGGCTAGAATCTGCAGGCTCTGGCCGGGATTGTCGGGGGAAGAGACAACCAGGAAAAAGACATGGGTCGGCTTCCCGTCGAGGGCCTCAAATTGAACGCCCTTTTTGGAGACCGCCAGAGCCAGGAGAGGGCTTTTGACTTCTTTCAATTTGCAGTGCGGGATGGCGATTCCGGCGCCGATGGCCGTGCTCCCCAGATTTTCCCTCTGGATGAGCTTTTCAAAAAGCTCCTTGTCATGGGTAATCTCGTCCGCAGCCTTCAAGTATCCGACCATTTCCTGAAGGGCAGCTTCTCTCTCTACGGAAACAAGATCGGGGATAATCAGGCCCTCCTTCAGCAGGCTTTGGATTTTCAAGGCCTCTCCTGTCGTTTTCAGGTCAATCGGGATCGATCAACCCGTAGTGACCGTCTTTGCGCCGGAAGATCACGGCCCACTTCTCTGAGCCCGATTTCCGGAACAGGAAAACGTCTCTCTTCTCCAAATCGAACTGGAGCAACGCCTCCTCCAGGAGCATAGGTTTCAGGGAGTAATCCTGGCTACGCACAACTCGGGGCGTCTCCTCTTCTT
>CAYOZW010000212.1:0-5784 GCA_964408495.1 uncultured Eubacteriales bacterium | reverse complement strand
CTATTGGGGTGCGCGCTAGCGACTGCCAGCGCGGCTTTCCTCGCATGACACTTCGGGAAGGCTGAAGACTCGAGGTCGCATCTCAAATCGCAATTTGTTCAGCCCAGAGATCGCCTTCCCGCCTCAGGGAGTTTGAACTTTTCAGAGTCATTGTGATAACTTGAAGGCCGCGCCATGAGTGTTATCAAGAATCGATGCCGAGAAGCGACCTTGGTTTTCGGCTTCTGCGCTGCATGGCTTCTCTTCCACTCCGTCTGCGGGCCCGAAAAGAACGGCTACGAAAAGCCAAAAAAGCTGCGGCTAGCCGTCATCCCCATGGGCACGACCCATGAATTCTGGAAAGCCATTCATGCCGGCGCCCAGACGGCCGCGGACGAGCTCGGCGTAGAGATCATCTGGAAAGGGCCGCTCAAGGAGGATGACCGGAACGACCAGATCCAGATCGTCGAAACGATGATCAACGCCGGAGTTGACGCCCTCGTCCTGACGCCTCTTGATGACCGGGCACTCATGCCTCCGGTGGCCGAGGCCAAGTCCCGCGGCATCCCGACCGTAATCTTTAACACGGCCCTGGGCGGCGAGGATCATATCGCCTATGTCTCCACCGACAACTGGAAGGGCGGCGTCCTAGCGGCCGAGCGCATCAGGGCTCTTCTCGACAGCCGGGGAAAACTGATCCTCATCCGCATCATCGAGGGTATCGAGGGCAACCGCCAGCGGGAGGAGGGGTTTCTCACGACCATCCGTACGAAATTTCCGGAAATGGTCGTCCTTTCGGACAATCAATATGCCGGGATCACGACGGAAACAGCCTACCAGACGACGGAAAACCTGTTGGCGCGATTCCCCGACGTCGAAGCCATCTTCACGCCCAACGAGTCGACGACCTTCGGCTGCTTGCGGGCGCTCCAGGACCACGGCCTCGCCGGAAAGGTCATCCACGTGGGATTCGACTCTTCTAAGAAGCTCATCGAGGCGCTGGAGAAGAGGGAAATCATGGGGCTAGTCCTCCAGGACCCTGTCCGCATGGGCTACGACAGCGTCAAGACCGCGGTCGCCAGCCTGCGGGGCGAACCTTATCAGGCCGCCATCGACACGGGCGTCTTTCTGGCCACCCCCGAGAATATGAATGAACCCGAGGTCCGGCGTCTCCTCGTCCCGGACCTCTCGATTCTGAACCGATGACCAGCCGGCCGGCGCCGGCCGGCCTGAGGAGGAAAGGCCATGGGGAAAGGGCTTTTGGGAATCGCGCTGAGTTTTACCGTCCTGAGCTTATCCATCTTCTTGTTCGGGGGGAGAGGGAAGACTAGGCCTCCCTGCCTGGAGCAAGAGCTCGGGAAGGGATGGAAGCTTCATATCATTTCCTCGAGCCACCAGGATATCGCCTGGATGGACAGCCCCGAGGCCTGCATAGAATACCGCGATACCCACTGCATCACCCCGGCGCTGGAGATGATGGCCAAAAATCCAGACTACTGCTTTGTCATGGAGAACATGCTTAACCTGATGGAGTACCTCGAGCGTCATCCCGAGCGCCGCGAAGAGATCAACCGGTTCACCCTTGAGGGGCGGCTGGAATGGGGAGCGACGTTCAACCAGCCCTACGAGTCCCTGCTCAGCGGGGAACAGCTCGTCCGCGGAACCTACTTCGGCCGGAAATGGTTAAAGGAGAACTTCCCTGGCAGTGACGCCCGCGTCTACTTCAATCCCGATGTCCCCGGCCGGGCCCTTCAGATGCAGCAGATCCTGAGCAAAGCCGGGATTCCCTATATGGTCATCAGCCGCTACCACAAAGGGTTCTATCGCTGGCTGAGCCCCGACGGCTCCTCCGTTCTCGCTTACAGTCCCGGCCACTACACTAACGCCTCGGCCATCCTGGAGGCTCCCCCCGAGAAAGGCGCCGAGCTTCTTGAAAAGGAACTCGCCGGATGGGTTTCTTATTACCGCAACCACAGGATCTCGCCCGAATTCCCCCTTCTCCATTCCGTGGATTTCTCCAATCCCACCGACTTCGGCCCCTTGATCGAACTCTGGAACAGCCGCCAGTCAACTGCGGAGAAGGACCGGGCTTCAAAGATGGAATACTCGTCGGCGGCTCATTTCTTCGATGCCCTGGCCAAGACCAATCCGGATCTGGACCCGATCATCGGAGAACGGCCGAACCTCTGGCTTTACATCCATGGTCCAACCCACCATCGGGCGATCTCCGCCCAAAGAGAGGCGGGAGCGGTGCTGCCGGCGGCAGAGATATTCAACACGGTCGCCTCCCTCATGGAGGGCGATATGGCGCACTATCCCGCAGAGGAAATGGGCGAGGCCTGGATGGCCGCTATCTATCCCGACCACGGCTGGGGCGGCAAAGAAGGCCAGGTTACAGACCGGCTCTTCAGAAAAAAATTGGAGTTCGCTAGAAACCGGGGAAGGAGCATGCTCGATAGGGCGGTCCGAAAGATTGCCGCCGCTGTCAGGACGGCCCCCTCCAAGGGAATCCCGGTTGTTGTTTTCAACAGCCTTTCCTGGCGGCGCTCCGACCCGGTGGTCGTAACGCTCCCTTCGTCCCACCGAACCTGGAAAGTTCGGGATGCGGGAGGAACGGTCATGCCATCGCAGACCCTCCCGCCGCTCTCGGCGGAAGCGGGAGCCGAGACTCGCCTCGAGTTCATAGCTCAAGATGTCCCCAGTCTTGGGTATAAAACGTTTTACCTCTCCGGCAGCGAGACGGCTGCTCCAGGTCCCTCATCCCCTCCACCTCGGGCCGATTTCTATGAGAACGATTTCTACCGGGTCGAATTTGCTCCCGGGGGTTTGCGCAGGGTTTTTGACAAGGAACTCGGGGCCGACCTTCTGACCACCGAGAAATTCCTGGGCTTCGAGGTCTTCACCATGCAGTCGGTCGGCAACGGGGCCGGAGAATTCGGCCGGGTCCAGCAGCCGACCATGAAGAATTTCGATGCCCTCAGCCGGCACGGCGCTTCCTGGCGGTACGATCCGCTCGAGTCCGGACCGCTCCAGGCCGTTTTCCGCTTCAAGGAAAAGTTGGACAACTGCACGATCGAACAAAAGATCATCATCTCCAACCGGCTGAAAAGGATCGACTGCGAAGTCGGCATTCTCGATTGGGACGGAACCCCCTACAGGGAATTTCGCCTGGCCCTGCCGGTGAACGCCCCGGGCGGTCGAGTGGCCTACGAGGTGCCCATGGGTGTTGTCGAGGTGGGCCGGAGCGAGATCCCGGGCACTGGAGGTCCTGCCTATGGGAACTTGAATTACGACGAAACGTGCGCGGAAATACGGCCCCGGGAGGCCCAGAATTTTCTGAGCGCCGACGGGAAGAATTTCGGGCTGACCCTGAGCACGAGCGTCGCCGTCAATGATTTCAGGGACCCGACGCCCGATCCGGCTCCCTACCCTGTCCTGCAACCCGTCTTGCTGGCTTCGCGGCGAAGCTGCCACGGCGAGGGCAACTGGTATCTTCAGGAAGGAGACCACCATTACCGATTTTCGCTCACTTCACACAATCCCGGATGGGTGAACGCCTACAGGCTCGGCATCCAGGCCAACGTCCCGCTTTTTCCGGTGGTCGGAGCGACGGCCGGGGACGAAGCCGCCCTGCCCGAGGAAATGAGTTTTTTTAAAGTCTCGGCTCCGAATATCCTGGTGAGCACCATTAAAAAATGCGAGGACGATGATTCTATAGTCATCCGGCTTTACGATATCGAAGGGAAGGATGCGGATTTGACCCTGTCCCCGTTTTTCCCGCTGGCCAAGGCCGAGCTCGTGAATATGATCGAAGAGGAAGGGAAATCCCTCCCCTGTGGGACCGATGGGCTGACGCTGAGGCTTGGTCACCACGCCATCGAGACGATCAAACTTTGGCCGAAATAGGGAAAGGGGGACGTTCGCCCAGGTGCCACTCTGCCCCAGGAAAAACAAACCATGAGTTCTTATGGAGAAAAGAGATGATTGCGAGAAAGCCAAAGATGAAAAGCCTCGCTCTGGCCCTCGCCATAGCCTCTTTTCCCCTGGCGTGCCGAAGAGGAGCGGACCGGGCGGCCTCAACCGGCCTAGTCCAACCCTCTCATTTCGCTCTGATCGCCCCAGGAGTAACGCTGGCAGGCATCGTCCGCAAGGCGGCGAACATCGTCCCCACGTCGAACCAGTTGGCCTGGCAGGAGATGGAGTTCATCGCCTTTGCCCACTTCGGCATGAACACTTTCACCGATAAGGAATGGGGCGAAGGCACGGAGGACCCGGCGCTCTTCAACCCGACCGACTTTGATGCCCGGCAATGGGCCAGGGTTGTCAAGGAGGCCGGGATGAAGATGATCATCGTCACGGCCAAGCATCATGACGGATTTTGTCTCTGGCCGAGCCGTTATACAGATCACAGTGTCAAAAAGAGTCCCTGGCGCGGCGGCCGTGGGGATGTCGTCGGCGAGGTGGCCCGGGCCTGCCGGGAGGCCGGACTCAAGTTCGGGATATACCTATCCCCATGGGACAGGCACGAACCGACCTACGGCGATTCACCCGCCTACAACAAACACTTCTGCGATCAGCTTCGTGAACTGCTTAGCGATTACGGCGAAGTCAGCGAAGTCTGGTTCGACGGCGCCTGCGGCGAAGGGCCGAACGGAAAAAGGCAGGAGTACGATTGGTGGTCCTATTACCCGGTCATCCGGGAGCTGCAGCCGAAGGCCGTCATCTTCGGCATGGCGCCCGACCTCCGCTGGGTGGGGACGGAAACTGGCTATGGTAGAGGGACAGAGTGGAGCGTGGTTCCCGTGCAGATCAAAGAGGAGGCTTCGCCTTCGCCGTCCCTTGACGATATCTTCATCCCCGGCGATATGACGGCCGAGGACCTGGGCAGCCGTGAGGCGATCGCCTCCGCTCGGGCGCTCGCCTGGTACCCGGCAGAGACGGATGTCTCCATCCGCCCCGGTTGGTTCTACCACGCCGCCCAAGGCGGCGAGGTAAAGACTCCCGAAAAGCTGATCGACATCTATTTCAGCTCGGTGGGTAGGAACAGTGTCCTCCTGCTCAATGTCCCGCCCGACAAGCGCGGGCTCATCCACGAAAACGATACCCAAAGCCTAAAGGAGATGAAACGGATCCTGGACGACACATTCTCTGTCAACCTGGCGAAGGATGCCGAGGTCGAGGCCACGAGCGAGGAGCAGGGCCACCGGGCCGCGCTTATTCTGGACAAAGATAAGACAACCTTCTGGACGACACCGGAAGGAATCGAAACCGCGTCCCTGGAGTTTTCTCTCCCTGAAAAACGGACCTTTGATGTCGTCCTCTTGCAGGAAGAAATCCGGTTCGGCCAGCGGGTGGAGGAATTCGCCCTCGAAGCCTGGGACGGGAATTCTTGGCGCCCGTTCGCTGCAGGCACGACAATCGGATACAAACGCTTGTTGCGTCTCCCGGAGATCACGACCAAACGTGTGAGGCTGACCATCATCAAGTCCCGGACAAGCCCGACGCTGTCCGCTTTCGGCCTGTTCAAGCTTCCATCGTAAAGCCACAGCGCTCTATTCAATAAAGCTAACCTAGCAGGCCCCAATAAATATGTTTTCTATGATGGGGGTAGGAGGTTGTCCTTAAGCCCCCGTAGCGGAGGGGGGACCCATCGTTTCGATGGGGGGAACCGACGGGACTGGTTCCCCGGGGCGCGGGGGCTGAGGACAGCCTCCTGCCCCCATCAAAACCTAATGATTGGGAGCAGAGATAAGGCGACGCCTATTTTTGACAGCCATAAGGACCTATGTTATAAGCCGGTTCGAA
>CAYOZW010000211.1:0-5811 GCA_964408495.1 uncultured Eubacteriales bacterium | reverse complement strand
TCGACATCCACGTCCACGTGCCGGAGGGGGCAACACCGAAAGAAGGTCCTTCGGCGGGAATCACCATCGCCACCTCGATCATTTCGCTGCTAACCGACATTCCGGTCAACAGGAAAGTGGCCATGACCGGAGAGATCACCCTCAAAGGGAAGGTCCTTCCTGTAGGCGGGATCAAGGAAAAGCTCCTGGCCGCCCATCGCGAGGGAATCCGGGAAGCCATCCTGCCCCTGGATAACAAACCCGATCTCAAAGATCTGCCCAAGGTCATTAAACAGGAAATAGAGATCCACCTGGTCGAACATATGGATGAAGTCCTGAAGATAGCCCTGACCAAGGATCTCCCCGAAAACCCGCCTCAGGAGAAAGAGGCCGCCGGCGCGGAACTTTCCCCGGGGGGAGGGGAGGGGGAAGGCCCGACCGAGCCTCCACTCACCCACTAAGGCACAAAACGATAATTTGTCCGAGGGCCTGAATTCAATTCTTGAGGAGATGTGAACGATGAAAGAGTACAGCCTCGTCGAACTCGAAGAAAAAGAGCTGAAAGAGCTTGTCAAGGTCGCCAGCCAGGCCGGCGTCGAGGAAGAAGAGATCGAGGACGCCAGCAAGCACAACCTGATTTTCAAAATCCTGGAAGCCCAGGCGAAGAAAAGCGGGCTACTTTTCTCAGAAGGAGTCCTGGAGACTCTGGAGGACGGGTTCGGCTTCCTGAGGGCTCCGGATTTCAGCTATCTTCCCAGCCAGGACGATATCTACGTATCCCCTTCCCAGATAAGGAAATTCCAGCTCCGGACCGGAGACACAGTCAGCGGGATCGTCCGCCCCCCCAAGAACGGCGAGAAATACTTTGCCTTGATTAAAATAGAAGCCATCAATTTCACCCAGCCCGATATTATCCAGGACATGAGGCGAAACGTCCACTTCGAGCGGCTGACCCCGCTTTATCCCTTCGAGAAGATCAGCCTCGAGGACGGCAACCAGAAGAACATGAACGCCCGGGTCATGGACCTCCTGACGCCCATTGGCAAGGGGCAGAGAGGCCTGATCGTCTCTCCGCCACGGGCGGGAAAAACGACCCTCCTCAAGACAATCGCCAAATCCATCGAGAAGAACCATCCCGAGGTCTTCCTGATCGTCCTCTTAGTCGCCGAGCGGCCGGAGGAGGTCACGGATTTCCAGAGAACCGTCAACGGCGAAGTCGTTGCCTCCACATTCGATGAGCCGCCCATCCGGAATGCCCAGGTGGCCAATATCGTCCTGGAAAAGGCCAAGCGGCTGGTCGAGATCAAACGTGACGTGGCTATCCTCCTCGACAGTGTGACTCGGCTGGCCCGGGCCCATAACGCGATCATCCCGCCCTCGGGAAAGGTCCTCAGCGGCGGCATCGACGCCAACGCCCTGAACAAGCCCAAGAAGTTCTTTGGCTCGGCCCGGAAGATCGAGGAGGGCGGCAGCCTGACCATCATGGCGACGGCCCTGGTCGACACCGGAAGCCGCATGGACGATGTCATTTTCGAGGAGTTCAAAGGCACCGGGAACATGGAAATCAACCTGGACAGGCGGCTGGTCGACAAGCGGCTGTTCCCGGCCATCGATATCAACCGTTCGGGGACGCGGAAAGAAGAGCTTCTGATCGAGGAGAACGACCTCAACCGGATCTGGATCCTGAGGAAGGTTCTCAGCCAGCTCAGCGAGGTCGATGCCATGGAGCTCCTGGTCGATAAACTCGGCAAGGTCAAGACCAACTCCGATTTCCTGAATGCCATGAGCAAAGGGCTGTAGGCAGGCCCGGGCAGGGGAGGGGCGCCCCCTTTTTGCCCTTCGTCAGCACATTTTTTTCTGTTCTTCATACCCTTTCCTTTTCACAACGGTTGATTTCGTATAATCCCAAAAAGAGCACTGAATTTCGGACTCAAGGAAGGGGAGTCGCTATGCAGAAAAAGTGCGTTTGGATGGTGCTCCCGGGAGCCCTCTTCATTTCCGGACTCGCCTGCTCAAAATTACAGGTGGATATGAAAACGATCGACTGAGCCCTTCATGTCGTCAACCCGGCCAAACCGATTAGAGGTGTTGTCCGTCTCCAGGCCGAAAAAACGCTCGAGATCAATTCCTATGAGCTCGAGGAGGCTGGGCTGCGATATTTTGAATTCTGCCGCGGTTCCGGAGGGGACGTGATCCTCTACAATCCCGGTCAAGTCGAGGCCCAGATGTTCGAAGGCGATGGCAGCTGGCTGGGCCCGTTGCTTCGTCAGGGTCCAGGGGCCCGGGGAATTCTCGGGCTTTTTCCGCGTCTTCATCATGGGGGACGCAATTTTGGCCGCTAGGAACTTGAAGCTCTCAAGATTCGACCTTTCCAGGAAACTCTTGGGGGAAAGAAGAATTAACGACCTCTTGGTCCAGATGATAGATGAACACGCCCATGTTGCAGAAGAAATAACTGCCGATGAGAGGGGTTTGTTCAAGAAGATTGTCTATGTCGAGGCGGAAATCATCCAATGAAAATTGTGCCCTGCCGCTAAGCGAGATATCTAAAAGGCTGTTACGCTAAGCACGGCCTCGAATAACCGCCGCATAGGAGTGTGGTCTGCCAGGGCGGGAGGGATATCCACAGTTGCCCAGGAAGTCGGCAGTCTCGGGATATTCACAGGGAGAGGAAAATCCGATTTTGTTGAAGGTTAATAGGTTATCCTATGAGTAAAAATTGCGTCGCATAAGGAATATTATGTCAACTTCACCAACCTGATAAGAAGCGGCCTGCTACAGGCCGAATAAGACTCACCTTTTGCTTTTAATGCGTGAGATGATCTCTTCCAGAACCTGGATGATCTCATCCTTGCTAACGGAGTGTTTTTTAAATTCTAGGCGGAGACGGTAGGAATCATTGGGCTGGGGGGTGTAGCTGAAAACGTACGGCTTTGAGCTCGGAGTTTTGCCCTTAAGTTTCTTGGAAAGCTCGCGGGTGTCCTCGCGGCGGAGACCGCGTTGAGCAATCTCCTTAATCAGCCGCTCCATATCGGCTTTTTTTTCTTGTTTAGCGATTTCGATCAGAGTGCTGCGGCTGGTTATCTCAGCCTCTTTGCAGAGCTCTCTGAGCATCTTGGGGATACGGGCCACGTTGATGATTTCAGTAATCGTCGACCGGGCTTTGCCGATTTTATCTGCCAGTTGGACGTGGTTATATCCGTAAATATCTACAAGAGCGTTCAATCCGTCGGCCTCCTCAAAAACATCCAGGTCTTTGCGCTGGAGATTCTCGATGAGAGCGAGCTCCATGGCCTCATTGTCCTTGACATCCATCTCGATAGCGGGTATCTCCTTGAGACGGGCGCGCTTTGAAGCGACGAAACGGCGCTCTCCAGCGATGATTTCATAGCGGTCGTTCCTTGGCCTGACTAAAATGGGCTCAAGGACACCCTTCGACTTGATCGAGGCCACGAGCTCTTCGAGGTTGCCCAGTTCGCTTCTTGCTTGCTGAGGGTTCGGGTCGATCCTGTCTAGAGGGATCATCCGAATTCGGGGCCCGTAGGCTCGGGCAGAAATGAGCTCGACGAAATGATCATCGTGTCTCATGGAAACATTATCAGGGAGCCCGGAGCGCTTAGACTTTTGCACGGCTAATGATCTCCTCGGCGATTTTTCTGTATTGTACGGCTCCGACAGAATGGGGAGCATATGTAAAAATGGATTCCTTGTAGGCTGGGCTTTCCTCGAGTTTAACACTCTTGGAAACATGGGTCTTGAAGACAAGGTCGCCGAAGACCTTGCGGATTCTTCTGACTACGTCCCTGGAAATATTAGTTCTTTTATCGTGCAGGGTGATCAGGATTCCGAGAATCTTTAATTCCGGATTGGCCACTTTTTTGACCTTATCAATCGTTTCGAGGAGGTCATCAGTTCCTTCAAGACAAAGATAGGAGGACTGAATCGGGATAAGGATGTGAGTGGCCGCGACCAGAGAGTTAAGAGTAATCAGGCCGAGCGTCGGCGGAGTATCGATAACGATATGATCGTACTTCGAACGGACAGTCTCGAGGATGTCTTTAAGACGATAGTGGCCATCTATCTCCCCCAAGAGTGAGGGCTCTAGCTTGGCCATGGAAATCTTGGAGATGGCGATATCGAGTCCGGGAATAGTGGAAGTGGCGACGACGGATTCAAATTTTTCATCAGGACGCATCAGGACATCAAAAAGGGATTTGGTGTAACGGGTGGGATCTTTAAGAACAGAGATTGTGCTATGAGCTTGCGGGTCGGTATCAACGAGCAGAATCTTGTTCCCGATCAAGGCGAGGGCTGCGGAGATATTGAGAGCGGTCGTGGTTTTGCCGACTCCGCCTTTCTGATTGGTGATGGCGATGATCACTCCGTTTCCTCCAAGGCCGCAGTTCAGAACCGATAGCATAAACAATCGAAAAACAAAATGCAAGAGCAAATTTAGAGGATAGGGCAAAAAAATGTCGGCATGCCGACATTACTAAGTAATTGATAATAAATAAAAAAAGAAGATTAAAAGGTAATAGGGGGGCGGATAGGATGAGCCAACCTGCAAAAAAGAAAATCGGCAGACAAATATTTATTGCCGTTTCGAAAATGTTTTCGTATAATCGATTGACTTGAGTAAAAGGCGATGAACGAGAAAACAAATTTCAAGCAAGAGATGGGACTTCTTGATGCCACGTCTTTAGTGATCGGGAGCGTTATAGGTTCAGGAATATTTATGACGACAGGGTTTATCATCGGGTTTGTAAAATCGCCCTGGATGGTCATGGCTGTTTGGGTTCTTGGCGGATTGATCACATTGACGGGAGCACTTTCGTTTGCGGAACTGGCCGGCATGTTCCCAAAAGCCGGGGGGCAGTTTATCTACCTTAAGGAAGCCTATGGAGATTGGTCCGGTTTTCTCTTCGGATGGGCCTTTTTCTGGGTTATTATGTGCGGGGGAATTGCGGCTCTGGCCGTAGGATTTTCTGAATACTTGGGATACTTTTTACCGGGGCTGTCAAATCAGACAATCCTGTTTAATACTGAAATCGGAGGACTCCCCTATTCGCTTTCGGCGGGGCAATTTGTCGCCGTTGCCTCGATCGTCGTGCTTTCCGCTATCAATTATTTTGGCCTCAAGAGCGGGATCTTTGTCCAGAACTTATTCGTTTTCTTGAGGATAGCCAGCATTGCCGTTTTGGTTGTATTCGGCTGGCTCGTCGGGCGAAAATCGGGGGTGATGAATTGGAGCGGCTTTTTTCAGTCGGGCGGAGCCTTCGAATGGAAATCGCTGGGGCTAGCGCTGTTTGCCGTGCTTTGGACGTATGACGGATGGTACGCGGTCAATTGCACCGCGGGCGAAGTCAAAAAGCCCGAGAAGACCATCCCTCTCAGCCTGATGCTTGGCACAGGAGCGGTCGTTCTCATATATCTTTCGGTCAACAGTGTTTATTTTGCGGCCCTTCCTGTCGAGAAGATGAGCAATGTCGCCCGGGTCGGAGAGCTGGCCGCCACCGCCCTTTTCGGGAGCAAGGCGGCCGCACTGATCGCCGGGGCGATCACCATCGCAATCTTTGGTTGCCTGGCGGCGACCGTGCTCTACGGTCCCCGGGTTTACTATGCCATGGCAAAAGACGGTATTTTCTTTCAAGTTTTCGACAAGGTCAACAAGCTCCACAAGACCCCTGCCTGTGCCATTTTTCTGCAAGCTGCTATTGCCATTGCAATGGTCTTTACGGCATCCTTTGATAAGCTGCTCATATATATCGGCTTCACGCTGTCGCTATTTGCCATGCTCACCGTGCTGGGAATGATTGCCTTGAGGATGAGGCA
>CAYOZW010000210.1:0-5834 GCA_964408495.1 uncultured Eubacteriales bacterium | reverse complement strand
GCCTGGGACAATGCCAAGAAATGGGTGGAAGAAGGGAATCTGGGAGGGAAAGGCACCGAGACTCACGCCGCGACCGTCATCGGAGACACGGTAGGCGACCCTCTCAAGGACACAGCCGGCCCCTCGATGAACATCCTCATCAAGCTCATGGCCATCGTCAGCCTCGTTTTCGCGCCCTTGTTCATCTGACCGGCCCTCCCAGCTTCCAAAAGAGACAAATCAAGCCGGCCGCGGCTGTTTGCTATTCTCCCTTATTTCAGTTATAATTTTTGATTCCCAAGACTTTTCAACCGGAACAAAGTGACGGCGCAGATGAAAATAAAGGTCTGGAATACTATCCTCCAGCTCTCCAAGGAGCGCGGTGTCCAGCCATCCGTGATCATCAACGCCATCGAGGAATCCCTGCGCGTCGCCTCGGCTCAGTATTTCAGCCACGGGGAGCCTATCACCGTGTCCTTCCGGCCGGAGAAAGGCGAATTGCGGGTTTTCGCCGTCAAGCGGGTGGTCGAAAGCTCTCAGGATCTATCCTCGGAAATCTCCCTGGACGAAGCCAGGAAGATTCACCCCGGCGCCGCGCCTGGCGAGAAGATCGAGATCGACCTGCCGGCCGATACCCTGGGCCGCATCTCCGCCCAGGCCGCTAAGCAGGTCATCTTTCAGAAAGTCAGGGATGCCGAACAGGAAAAGGTGTATGTCGAGTTCTCTCCCCGCATCGGCGAGATCCTCGCCGGGACAGTCCGCCGGTACGAGAACGGGAATATCATCCTCGAAGTCGGCAGGACCGAAGCCCTCTATCCCGCATGGGAGATGATACCTCACGAGGAGTTCAGCCGCGGTGATACGGTCAGGGCCTTGATTACCCAAGTCCAGAAGACCACCAAAGGTCACCAGATCATCGTTTCGCGGAGCCATCCCAAGTTCCTGGCCAAGCTGCTAGAGCTCGAAATCCCGGAGGTCGCCAACGGGAACATCGTGATCAAGGACCTCGTCCGTCAGCCAGGAGAAAGGGCCAAGGTCGCGGTTTTGTCCAGGGAGCGTGATGTCGATCCTATCGGAGCCTGCATCGGAGTCAAGGGCAACCGTATCCTCAGCATCAGCCGGGAACTCCAGGGCGAGAAGATCGATGTTATCCTCTGGTCGGCCCAACCGACCGCTTACGCCAAGGCGGCACTCAGCCCGGCCCGGATCGATAAGGTCCTTCTTATCGACGAAAGCGAGAAGGCCATGCAGGCGATCGTACCCAGGGACCAGCTTTCCCTAGCCATCGGGAAGAAAGGGATCAATGTCAAGCTGGCATCCCGACTGGTCGGCTGGAAAATTGATATCAAGCAAGTGTAACCATGAAAAAAGAAACGACCAAACCCAAATCCAAACTCAAATCTAAAACGCCAACCAAGAAAAAGGCAAAAGCCCCCGAGGCTCCCAAAGAAAGGCAGAAAGCCGTCTTCCGGGAAGGGATGACCCTCCGAGATGCCGCCGAGAAGTTCGGGGTCAAGCCGAAAGATCTGGTCAGAAGGCTGGCCGCCAAGGGCCTCTACATAGAGTTAAACGACCTCCTGGAGGAGGAGCAGGCGGCCGCCCTCAGCCGCGTCCTCGACGCCGATATCGAGTTTCTGTCATATGAGCAGGAGCTCCGAAAACGGGCCGAGGCCAAGGCGTCCGACCTGCTGCCGCGATCTCCCGTCGTCACCATCATGGGCCACGTCGACCACGGCAAGACGACCTTGCTCGACGCCATCCGATCATCTAACCTGGTCGGCAAAGAATCGGGCGGGATCACCCAACATATCGGGGCCTACCGGGTCATCTTCAACAACCGCCCAATCACCTTTATCGACACTCCGGGCCATGAGGCCTTCACTCAGCTCCGGGCCCGGGGCGCCAAGGCCACCGACATCGTCATCCTCGTAGTCGCGGCCGACGACGGCGTCATGCCCCAGACCAAGGAGGCCATCAGCCACGCCAAGGCGGCCGCGGTCCCGATCATCATCGCCATCAACAAGATCGATAAAAGTGAATCCGATGCCGACCGGGTCAAGCAGCAGTTGTCCAAAGAAGGTCTCCTGGTCGAGGGCTGGGGCGGCCAGACCATCTCGGTCGAGGTCTCAGCCAAGGAGAAAAAGAATCTGGACGAGCTTCTGGAAATGATCCTCCTCTTGGCCGACGTGATCGAGGTCAAGGCCAACCCAAAAGTCGAAGCCCAGGGAGTCGTCTTGGAAGCGCGGCTCGACCCCAAAAAGGGACCGCTGGCCACGGTCATCATCCAACACGGAGTCCTTACCCCACCCGCCGCCTTCATCTCCGGGACGACCTACGGCAAGATCAAAGCCCTGTTCGATGAGCACGGAAAGGCCCTGAAGCGGGCGGAACCGTCTATGCCGGTCGGAGTTTTGGGATTTTCCGATGTCCCCGTCTCCGGCGATCTCTTTCAGGTGGTCCCCAACATCGAAACGGCCAAGAGGATCGCCGCTCACCGCCTCTCCCGGGTCAAGAAAGAAGAGCCTCAACGCGTCGAACGCGTCTCCCTGGACGAACTTTTCAAGAAGATCGAGGAGGGGGCGGTCAAGGATCTTGCCCTGATTATCAAAGCCGATGTCCAGGGCTCGGTAGAAGTGCTCCGCGATATTCTCCCTCCGCTGGGTTCGGACAAAATCAAGATCAGGATCATCCATTCCGCTACGGGGAGCATCACCGAGTCGGATGTCCTTCTGGCCTCCGCTTCGAAGGCTATCGTCCTCGGCTATAATGTCCAGCCGGGCCAGAAGGTGATCGACTTGGCCAAAAGGGAGAACGTGGAGGTCCGCAGCTACAACGTCATCTATCAGCTGACCGAAGACATCCGCGACGCTCTCGCCGGCATGCTCGAGCCCGTGGAGAGGGAAGTCTACCTCGGCCGGGCCGAGATCAGGAAGATCTTCCAGATCCCCCGTGTCGGGACGATCGCAGGCTGTTATGTCCTTGATGGAAAGATCACCCGCAATGCCGAAGCCCGGGTGATGCGGGGCCAGGATATCGTCGTCCAAGGCCGGATCGCCTCCCTCAAACGCATCAAAGAGAACGTCACCGAGGTCGCCAAAGGGCTCGAGTGCGGTATCGGACTCGACAAACCCAAGGATATTCAGGAAGGCGATGTCATCGTCGCCTACATTCGAGAAAAATCCAGGCCGGCTTAGCCGGCGGGGGCAGTGATGGTCATCGGCCTGCTCTCTCTCGAGATATTTCTCCCCTACTCGCGGTCGCTCAAGGACAAGAGAAAGGTCTTGAACACGCTTCGGGACAGGGTCCACCGCCGCTTCAATGCCGCCTTTGCCGAGCTCGATTTTCAGGACAAATGGCAGCGGGCCCGACTCGGTATCGTCACCTTGAACAGCCGGAAAGGGATCGTCGACCAGGTCCTCCAGAAGGTCCTCCGGGACGTCGAAGAGAACATGCAGGGAGAAGTCGTCCTGTCCGAATTCCAATATTTCTGAGCGCAGGACAGAGGGAGGGAACATGGATGGCCGGCGCCCGAAACGGGTCGCCCAGCTGATTCAGGAGACGCTCGGCCGGATTTTCCTCGAGGAGTTCCAGGGCGCCTCGGGCCTGATCACAGTGACACGAGTGGAGATGAGTCCGGATCTTCAGACTGCACATGTCTCCCTGAGTCTCTTTGGATTCACCCAGGAAGATGCATTCTGGGAACGGCTGGAAAAGAGCAAGGGATACCTCCGCAAGGCTGTTGCCTTGAGGGTGAAATTAAAGTATAATCCGGCCCTTGTTTTTCATCACGATCCGTCGCCAGAATACGAAAGCCGGATCGACGGGCTGATCGAGCGTCTCAAAAATGACAAGAAATGATCCGGTTTCACTTATCTGGGAAAAGATCCTGGCCAGCCGCCGCATCGCTATCACCAGCCACCTGAGGCCGGACGGCGATTCCATCTGCACAAGCCTCGCCTTGGCAGGAATGATCAAGCGGCTGGGCAAGCAGGCCCGGATCATCAACCATGACCCCACCCCCTACCCTTTCAACCACATGCCCGAGGTCAAACGGATCTCCATCGGACAGGTTCCGTCAAGGGGTTACGACCTGATCATTCTTCTCGAGTGCGCCAATGTCGACCGCTCCGGGATGAAGAACCTCGGCCGTATCTATAAGATCAATATCGACCATCACTACTCCAATGACAGCTACGCCGATATCAACTGGGTCGACCCGGCCGCAGCGGCGGTGGGCGAGATGGTCTACTTCCTCGGTGAGAAGATGGGAGCCCCCTTCACTCCGGAGCTTGCCGGGCATCTTTACTGCGCCATTGTCTCGGACACCGGCTGTTTCCAGTTCTCCAACACCACGGCCCGGGCGTTCGCGGTCTGCCACAAGCTGGTCAAGCTCGGCGCCAGCCCGATCGAGACCACCGAGTTCCTGTTCTACACGAACTCACCGGAAAAAATCAAGCTCCTCGGCCAAGTCCTGTCCACGCTGCAGATCAACAAGCGGGGTAACATCGCGACGATTGCCATGTTCAAAAAGAATCTCCGGGCCCTCAACTTGAGGGAGATCGACACCGAAGACATCACCACATTGGCCCGTTCGATCAAGGGCATCGAGATGATCCTATTTTTCAAAGAAATGGCCGAGGATACATTCCGGATCAGCATCCGCTCTAAAGGAAAGGCGAATGCGGCGGCCATCGCCGAGTCCTTCGACGGAGGGGGCCATGTTCACGCCGCCGGTTTCACGGCCTTCGGCCGGTACGAGCGGCTGATCAAGGAGGTCCCCCGCAAAATCGAGACCCTCCTCCGGCAAAAGGCCGGCCCTCAGCACAGCGAAGGACGTCGTTCCACCCAGACCGATTGATGGACGGTCTGATCCTCATCGACAAGCCCCAGGGGATGACCTCCCATGACGTCGTCGTCCGCACCCGTAGGATCCTCAACCAAAAACAGGTCGGTCATTTCGGCACGCTCGACCCCCTGGCCACAGGATTGTTGCTCGTGGCCGTCGGCAGCGCCACCCGGCTCTTCCCCTATTTTTCCAAGCGTGACAAAACCTATAGCGGGGAGATCAGACTCGGCTATTCGACCGACACTTATGACGCCCTGGGAAAACCGGCATCCGAGATGAACCCTTTGTTCCCCGAACGCGGCGTTCTCGTGGCCGCCATGGAGAGATTCGTCGGCCCTTTGGACCAAGTCCCTCCTCCCTATTCCGCCAAAAAATTCGCCGGAAAACCGCTCTACAAGTGGGCCCGGGCGAACATGGAGGTTCCCCACAAGTCCAGCCCCGTCACCGTCCATACCTTCCGGTTGACCACCTACTCTCCTCCCGCCCTCACCTTCGAAGTCCACTGCACCTCGGGAACCTATATCCGATCTCTCGCTCATGAACTAGGGCAGGCCCTCGGTTGCGGAGCCCATCTCTCCGCCTTGCGTCGGTTGTCGATCGGGCGGCACGGAATCCGCCAGGCGCTCACCCTTGAGGAGGTCGAACGACTCAGCGGCCTGAATAGGCCCGAAGGTTTCCTGCTCCCGCTGGAGTCGCTTCTCCCCGAATACCCCAAGGCCGTCCTGTCCGGCGGCGCAAGCCGCGGGCTACAGAAGGGCAGACCCATCCCGCAAACAGAGATCCTCAAAACGATCCCGGCCGACCCGGCCCCTGTTCAAACCCAGGAGGCCAGAGAGGTCTACCGAGTTTTCAGCCTGGAAGGCCGCTTCCTGGCCCTGGCCCGGCCGGTCGAAGGCCGGGGCTCCCTTCTCCCCTTCCTCCTCCTTTAGTCCCCCGCCTCTCATTTCCTGTAGAGCATTCCTAGTCCATCAACCTTTTGTCGCTGGGCGCGGTAGGCCGCCCTTGGCCC
>CAYOZW010000209.1:0-5859 GCA_964408495.1 uncultured Eubacteriales bacterium | reverse complement strand
CGACCTCACGGGCGATGGCGATCTTCTTCTCGTCCGGAACGGCCGCGATCTCCGGGTCAAAGAGGTTGAGGTCGCGGAGGGGCTGGGGCCCGAAGTCGGGAAGACCCTGCCAGGGTTTGGCCTCGGTGATCTTGGCCAGCTCGACGGTTTTCTTGACCGTGTCTTCCAGCGATTCCGGGGACAGGTCCGAGGTGTAGGAGAATCCCAGCTGCTTGTTGACGAAAACCCGCAGGCCGAGCCCCTTGGAGACGGATTTCTGGAGCGTCTCGACCTCGCCCTTGCGCACGTTGACATTGAATTCTTTGCTGTTTTCGATGACCGCTTCCGCCTCTTCTGAACCGGCTTTGAGAGCCTTCTTGACGACGTCCTCGCCGATTTTCTTGAAATCCATTGTCTTCCTCCCCTACGCCTTTTTCCCGCCCACGGTGATCTTGTCGACCTTGAGGGTGGGGTTTCCGAACCCGACCGGCTTGGACTGGCCGTCTTTGCCGCAGCTTCCGCCGCCGATGACAAGAAGGTCGTTGCCGACCATCGAGATGTTCTTGAGGACATCCTGGCCGCTGCCCATGAGCATGATCCCTTTGAGCGGCTTGGTGATCTTTCCGCCCTCGAGCATGTAGCCTTCGGTGACCGAGAAGACGAACCGGCCGGTGGTCGGCGAGACGTTGCCGCCGCCGATCTTGGCGATATAAAGTCCCTTGTCCACGGATTTAATAACGTCTTCGGGAGCCGACTCTCCGTTGTGCATGTAGGTGTTGGTCATCCTCGGGATGGGATAGTACTGGTAGGACTGGCGGCGGCCATTGCCGGTTTGTTTCATCTTCATCAGCTTGGCGTTGAGCTTGTCCTGGATGAACCCGGCGCAGATGCCCTTGTCGATGAGGACGGTGTCCTTGCCGACACAGCCTTCGTCGTCGACGTTGACCGCCCCCCAGGCGCCTTTGTAGGTCCCGTCGTCGGCCAGGGTGACGACCGGTGTGGCGATCGGCTGTCCCTGCTTGTCCCAGAAGCAGGAGGTCTTCTTCCGGATGCCGTCGCCCTCGAGGCTGTGGCCGATGGCCTCGTGGAAGAAGATGCCGCCGTAGCCGGCGGCCATGACGATCGGGAACTCGCCGGCCGGGGCGTCCTCGGCGGGGAGGGTCCGGATGGCCATCTCGGCGGCCTTGCGGCCGAATTCCTCGGCCAGGTTCATGTCGAAATGCTCGAAGCCGTAGGAGCCCGCCTTGGATTCATAGCCCATGCTCCGCTGGTTCCCTTCCAGGGCGGCGCAGTTCACGCCGAAACGGGAAAGGGTCTGGCTGTCCTCGGTGTAGAGCCCCTCGGAGTTGGCGATAATGATTTTCTTGTTGATGTCGTAGAAACCCACGCCCACCTGGGTGATCCGCTTGTCATGGGCGCGGGCGACGGCGTTGGCCTTGATGAGGAGCGCAGCCTTCTCTTTTGAAGCGATGCTGTCGGGGGAGACCTTGACCAGATAATAAGAGGGAGGGGAGAGGGCGGTGAATTTCGCCGGCTTCTCCTTGACCGCGCCCGAGGCGATCAGGGCCGCCGTTTCGGCCGCCTCTTTGAGCCGGGCGAAATCCAGGTCGTCGGAGAACGCATACCCCGTCTTTTCGCCTTGAAGGACGCGGAACCCGACGCCCATGTCCAGCCCCCGCGTCGCCGTGGAGATTTTGTCCTCGTCCAGGGAGATCGTGTTGGTGACGCCTCTCTCATAGTAGACCTCGGCGAACTCTCCGCCCCGGCTGAGGCAGGCCTCGAGGAGTTTTCTGAGGGATTCCTTGTCGAGCGCCTCCGGGGCCGCCGTGTCCATTTCGCGGACGAGGTCCGTTTCTTTCCCGGCGAAATGCTTCCAGACGGGATAGGAGACGACGAGCGCCCCCGCCTGCATCCCTTTCTTCAGGAAGCCCCGCCGGTCCATCTGGCGGTGAGGTTTGGAAATGTCCATTCGTCCTCCTTGTTTTTTGAAATGTCCAGATTGATGAGAGAAGGGCTGATAAAACACATGCCGATGATGTCATTATATACTACTCTGAATCCCCGGACAAAGATCAATTAGGGTGACAATTAAGGTGACCGACAATTAAGGTGCAATTAAGGTGACAGTTAACTTAATTCCAATTGGGATTAATCGCCCTTCTGAATTATGTTAACTGTCACCTTAATTCTATCCTAATTCTATGCGCTGATCCGCTCGCATTTCATCACGCCGCTTAACATAGGCGATGGTTGCCGTCTTGACGAGGTCCAAACTAGGGAATACAATAAGGTGGGAGTATTAGGGGAATGAACAAGCCGCTTGTAGGCGCACTCGCTTTTTTCTGCATCATGGTCGGGTCCTATCGTGGGGCGGGCAGGCCGTCGCAGGAAACTCAACAGCAACAACAGACCCAGCTCCGCCACGAAGTCAAGGTGACCTTGAAGCTCGTGCAGGTTTATGTGACCGACAAAAAGGGGAATCCTGTTCTCGATCTCAGCAAGGATGATTTCGTGGTTTATGATGAGGGCCGGGCGCAGACTCTCACGGAATTCGAAAGGCACGTTCTGACGCTTCCTTCGGAGAAAGAGGGAGCGCCTCCGGAGGTCGTAGAGACTCCGGCCCCGCCCGCCCGCGACCTCATGCCGCGGAAGTTCTTCCTATTCCTGGACTTTGCCTTCAACAACGCCAAGGGAATCGACAAGACGAAAGAGGCGGCGCTTCATTTCATCGACACCCAGCTCCAACCCACGGACGAGGTGGGACTTCTGTCCTATTCCGCTACCAGGAGCCTGACGCTTCATGAGTACCTCACCACGGACCATGCCGCGGTGCGCAAGATCATCAAGGCGTTTGGGATCCAGGAGATCGTCGGCCGGGCCGAGGATTTCGAGGCCAGGTATTGGAATTTGCTCAAAGAACAGAATCCCGTGGAGGCCGGTTTGGAGGGATATGTCTTCGACCCGGAAAGGCATCAATTCAAGGAATTGGAGGCCGTGAGGAGGCAAAGAGAGGAATCCAAGCTTCAAGCTTACAATTTCATCCGGAAGATGACGGATCTGGCCAAAGCGTTGAGGTATGTTCCCGGGCATAAGTCCCTCCTCTATTTTTCTTCGGGGGTCCCCTATTCTATTTTTGCTGGCGTGCCTGCCCCTGAAACCTTCCCATCCCGGGTAAGGGGTGTTGTGCAAAAAGACGCGTCCTCAGCGGAATCATCTACCAGAATTGGTGGAATTGACTATGCGGACAAGCCGGAAAGGATCGAATCCGCTCATCTCATTTCCCAGTATGAAGACATGCTCAAGGAGCTGAGCTCGGCGAACTGCACGATCTACTCGTTGGATACCATAAAGCTCACGACCGTCCTGGGCAGCGATCCGGCGACAAGGGGGACCTACACCCTCCAGCAGATGAGCAGCGCAACGGGAGGGAAATACTTCGGCAACATCAGCAGCTACGAGAAGCACATCGAGAAGATCCAGGACCTGACGGGCTGCTATTATGTCCTAGGATACTATGTCGATGACACCTGGGACGGCGCCTACCACAAGATCAAGGTCGAGGTGACCCGACCTGACCTTGAGGTCCGCGCCCAGAAGGGGTATTTTAACCCCAAGCCGTTCAAAGAATACAATAACGTGGAACGGATGCTCCATCTTGTCGACCTGGCGTTGAGCGAGGAGCCGCTTTTCCAGACGCCTGTCCGTTTCCCCCTGGAAGTTGTCCCGTGTCCCGCCGGGGGCAAGGGCAACCTCTGTCTTTCGGCCAAGATCCCGGTCGAAAAGATCAGGGGGGTACTGGCGGGGAAGGCGGAGTTCGTGGCGGTCATTTTCGACGACAAAGAGACTATCGTGACGCTGAGCAGGAACGAGAAAAAGACCTACACCCTCACCGGGGAGCTCTTCTCCTTCGGTGCCGCGTTCTCGCTTTCTCCAGGGACGTATCAATGCCGCTTGGTCATCCGAAACCTCGAGACCGGCCGCGGCGCCGTCGCCTCCGCCACCGCCGTCATCCCCGGCGAGTAACGCTCAGCAATTAAGAGCGAAGTTGTCCCGATTGATACTTTCATCCTAAAATTCGAAAAAAGCTTGACCCAATTATAAAAGGCTATTATAATAGCCATATAGGAGGCATTCTCCATGAGAGTCGCAAACACCGTAGAGCTTAAAAACAAGACCAACGAACTTCTCAGGGAAGTCATGAAGGGAAATCCTTTGATCATCACCTTCAGAGGGAAACCGGCCGCTTCCATCCTTCCGCTCTCTGAGGATGACCTGGAGGATTTTATCATTGAGCATAGCCCCTCCATCAGAAGAAAAATTGCCCAGGCTCAAAAGGACTTAAGAATGGGCAGAGTGATTTCCCTGGATGAATATCTTTCAACTCGTGAGAGATAGGCTTGAGAAATTTCCGGCTTCAGTTGACGACATCAGCCGCCCACGACCTGGATGGCATTTCTGATGATCAACGGGAGAAAATTCTCAAGGACATGAGAATTCTTGCTTCAGGTCCGCTATTATCTCAAACGAACATCAAAAAATTGAAGGGATTCAGACCGCCGCTTTACCGTCTTCGATCTGGTGATTATAGGGTTCTTTACCAGGTCCTAGGTGAAATCGTCACCGTCATGAGGGTGATCAATCGCAAGGATCTGGAGAAGATTATAAAGGGTTTCCGTAAGCGCATCGATATGTGATTTGATTGTCGATTTAGCTAAGGGGATACACTTAAGGTAACTATCCAAAAATCAGGATAGCTGTCACCAAAATAGATACAACTGCACTCAAATTAGGGGGACACAAACTTCAATTCTGCCCGCCCAACATGTTGCCTGAATTAAGGTTAGTGTCTCCGGCCTTTACAGCGGGAGAGGGTGACTACAAAAATAGCGCTCTCACCCTCCCATATTTAACCCTAACTCCCTGAGCTTCGCGATAATTCGATGGCCGAGCAGGCTCTTGACAAACAGAACACCAGGGTCGATATAATATCGTAAGATCCAACAAAAACAGATGGCGGCAATAGGCCTGATCAAAAAAGGTTTATTTCTGGGGGGAGCCTTGCTTTTTGTATCCCTGGCATCTTACCCGAACGACCGCGGGCGGGCTCAAGTCCAAAAAGAGCAAACGCAGCTCCGCCACGAAGTTAAGGTTACCTTGAAGCTCATCCAGGTCTATGTGACCGACAAGAAGGGGCATCCCGTCCTTGACCTCACCAAAGAAGATTTTATCGTCTTCGATGAGGACGAGAAACAGGCTGTGACGGAGTTCGAAAGGCATGTCTCAAGGCTTCCTTCGGAGAAAAAAACTCCCCCGGAGGTCGTAGAGACCCCGGCCCCGCCGTCGCGTGAGCTGATGTCGCGGAAGTTCTTCCTCTTTCTGGATTTTGCCTTTAACAACGCCAAGGGCGTCATGAAAACGAAAGAGGCCGCGCTGCATTTTATCGACAAGCAGCTCCAGCCGACAGACGAGGTTGGGTTGCTGTCCTACTCCGCGACAAGGGGCCTGACGCTCCATGAGTACCTCACTGCGGACCACTCTGCGGTGCGCAAGATTGTCAAAGCGTTCGGGATCCAGGAGATCGTCGGCCGGGCCGAGGATTTCGAGGCCAAGTACTGGAATTTGCTGAAGGAGGAGAATCCCAAAGACGCCAGTTCGTCGGGGCATGTCTTAGACCCTGAAAAAGAGCAATTCAAGGAATTGGAGGTCATAAAAAGGCAGAGAGAAGAATCCAAGCTCCAGGCCTACAATTTTATCAGGAAGATGACGGAGCTAGCCAAGGCTCTGAGATATGTTCCCGGGCACAAATCCCTCATCTATTTCTCTTCCGGAGTCCCGTACTCGGTCTTCACCGGCATACCGCCCCCTAATAATCTGTCTAGG
>CAYOZW010000208.1:0-5879 GCA_964408495.1 uncultured Eubacteriales bacterium | reverse complement strand
CCGCTCCAATCATCTTCGCCCAAGCCGTCCTCGATGCTGATAATCGGATATTTCTGGATCCAATCGGCGTACAGCGCGACCATCTCGTCAGCACCGATCTTGCGGTTTTCCGTGCGAAGATGATAGCGGCCGTCCTCGAAAAAGCTGCTCGCCGCGGGATCGAGGACTACGGCAATATCTTCACCAGCTTGGAAGCCGGCCTTTTTTATCGCCTCGAGGATAAGTTCCACGGCCTCGGCATTTCTCTTCAGGCCGGGGGCAAAGCCGCCCTCATCTCCGACTCCGGTCGCATACCCTTTGGATTTTAGGACGCTCTTGAGGGCCTGATAGACCTCGGCCCCCCAGCGCAGGGCATTCTTGAAGTCGGGTGCGCCGAGCGGGGCGATCATGAACTCCTGCAAATCGGTGGCCTGCCAGTTGGCGTGGGCGCCGCCGTTGAGGATGTTGAAGCACGGAACGGGAAGGGTATTCGCAGAATCGCCGCCGAGATAGCGGTAGAGCGGTTTTTTCGCGGCCTGGGCGGCCGCCCTGGAGACGGCCAGGCTGATTCCCAAGATCGCGTTCGCCCCATACTTCTCTTTATTTTCCGTGCCGTCGAAATCGATCATCGCCCGGTCGATGGCGGCCTGGGCTGAGGCGTCCCGGCCGGCAAGCAACCCGGCCAGGGGCCTGTTAACGTTGGCGACGGCCTGCAGAACACCCTTGCCGCCATAGCGTTCCTTATCCTTGTCCCGGAGCTCGAGCGCTTCGTGAACACCCGTGGAAGCACCGCTGGGCACAGCCGCCCGGCCGAAGGCCCCGCCTTCCAGCCGGACGTCCACCTCCACTGTCGGGTTACCCCGTGAGTCGAGGATCTCCCGGGCATGGATATTGACGATCGTTGATAACATGAGTGACTCCTTTGCTTCTTAGTCGTTTTCGCGGCCGGCTTTTTTGATGTTGGCCCAGGGATCCCGGAGAGTGACGGTCCTGTTGAAGACGAGCCTCCCCCCGCCCGAATCCCGGCTGTCGGCACAGAAATACCCCATCCTCTCGAACTGGTAACGCGCTCCGGGAACTGCGTCCTTCAGGCTCGGCTCGACCCGGCATCCGGTCAGGACTTTGAGCGATTTGAGATTCAGGTTAGTCTTCCAATCGGCGCCCTCTTCGACCTCTCCAGCATCGCGCTTGGTGAAGAGCGTCGTGTAAAGACGGACCTCGGCGGGCAAGGCATGGGCGGCCGAAACCCAGTGGAGCGTCGCCTTGACCTTGCGGCCGTCTGGAGAATCCCCTCCCCTGGTCGCCGGGTCGTAGGTGCAGCGCAGCTCGACGACCTCGCCGCTCTCCGGGTCCTTGACGATCTCTTCGCACTTGATAAAATAAGCGTAGCGCAGCCGGACTTCCCGTCCCGGGGCTAACCGGAAGAATTTCTTGGGGGGATCCTCCATGAAATCCTCGCGCTCGATGTAGAGGACGCGGGAGAACGGGACGGTCCGCGTCCCCGCGCCGGCGTCTTCAGGATTGTTGACGGCTTCCAGCTCCTCGGCCTTGTCCTCGGGGTAGTTGACGATGACGACCCGGAGAGGCCGAAGGACGCCCATGACCCGGGGGGCCCGCTTGTTCAGGTCCTCCCGGACGCAGTCCTCGAGGAGCGGTAAATCAACAATGCTGTTAGCCTTGGCGACGCCGATGAGATCGCAGAAGGTTCGGATGGATTCCGGCGTATAGCCGCGCCTCCGCAGGCCAGAGATCGTCGGCATACGGGGGTCGTCCCAGCCGCTGACATGGCCCTCTTTGACGAGCTCGAGGAGCTTGCGCTTGCTCAGGACGGTGTGGCTGAGGCTCAACCGGGCGAACTCGATCTGCTGGGGATGGTGGATACCGAGCTGGTCGAGCATCCAATCGTAGAGCGGCCGGTGGACCTCGAACTCGAGCGTGCAGATAGAGTGGGTGATCCCCTCGATCGAATCCGACTGGCCGTGGGCGAAGTCGTAGGTGGGATAGATGCACCAGGCGTCGCCGCGACGGTAATGGCTGGCGTGCCGGATCCTGTAGAGCACGGGGTCGCGCATGAGCAGGTTGGGGTTGGACATATCGATCTTGGCGCGGAGCGACTTGGAGCCGTCCGGGAACT
Organism: uncultured Eubacteriales bacterium; assembly: GCA_964408495.1. Taxonomy (GTDB): domain Bacteria; phylum Acidobacteriota; class Aminicenantia; order Aminicenantales; family UBA8522; genus UBA8522. Next base: position 3,766 of record CAYOZW010000208.1, on the reverse strand, counting down.
CGCCCTCCTTCATCCGCCGGAAGAGGTCCAGGTTCTCTTCGATCGTGCGGTTTCGATAGGGGCTTTCCCGGCCGGGCTCGGTCAGCGTGCCGCGCTCCGCGCTCACCTCCTCGGCGCTCAGATCGCAGACAAACGCCTTCCCCTTCTTGATCAGGTCGATGGCAAACTCATAGAGCTTCTCGAAATAGTCGGAAGCGTAAAATTCCCGCTCTTCCCAGTCGAAGCCCAGCCAGCGGATGTCCTCTTTGTGGGATTCCACGTAGGCGATCTCTTCGGTCTCCGGGTTGGTGTCGTCAAAACGCAGGTTGCAGAGTCCCTGGTACAGGGCGGCCAGGCCGAAGTTCAGGCAGATCGACTTGGCGTGGCCGATATGGAGATAGCCGTTCGGCTCCGGAGGGAAGCGGGTGTGGACACGGCCCTGGTTCTTGTTGTTGCGGATGTCCGCTTCGATAATATCGCGGACGAAATTTTTCTTAGGCTCAGTCTCACTCATGGGGCCACGCCTCGCAGTCTTCTCAGGACTTTCTCCCTGCCTAGAAGCTCCATCATTTCGAAGAGCCCGGCTCCGCTCGTCCGGCCGCTGACGGCCATGCGGGCGGGATGAATGAGAGCGGCAGGTTTAAGCCCCCGTTCCTCGGCCAGCTCGCGACAGGCCGTTTCGATGGCGGCGGCCGTGAAAGTCTCCAGGGCTTCGAGCCGGCCGGCCAGCATCTTCAGGTTCTCGAGATTCTCGGGCTTGTCGAGGTATTTCTTTTTCCCCGCTTCCTCGAAGGCATAATCATCCCGGAAAAAACAGCCGGTCATCTCCACGAATTCGCGGAGCGTTTTCAGCCTGATCTTATAGAGGTCGATGACCCGGAGGAGGTATTCGTCGGAGACACCCTCGAGCGCGACGCCGCCGGCGGCGAGATGTCCCTTGATGAGGGGCAGGAGCTCGGCCGAAGTCTTTTTCATAATGTGAGCGGCGTTCAGCCAGCGCAGCTTCTGGAGGTCGAATTTGGCCTGGACGTCCCCCATCTGGCCGATCTCGAAAATCCCGGCCGCCTCTTCCAGGGTCAGAACCTCATGCTCTTCCCCGGGAAACCAGCCCAGGAGGATCAGGTGATTGACCAGGGCCCCGGGAAGGTATCCTTCCTTCCGGTATTCCTCGACCGAAACCCCGCCGTGGCGCTTGGAGAGCTTGGCCCCGTCCGGACCGAGGATCAGGGGCATATGGCCGAAACGCGGGGGGTTGAGCCCGAAGGCCTCGTAAAAAAGGATCTGTTTGGGTGTATTGGAGATGTGGTCGTCACCGCGCAGGATGTCGGTGATGGCCAACTCGACGTCGTCGACGACACAGGCGAAATTATATGCCGGGGAACCGTCCGATTTGATCAGGACCTGGTCCTTGATGTCGTCGGTCTGGACCGAAATGCGGCCATGGATGAGGTCGTCGTATTCGACGGTGCGTCCCTTGTCGATGCGGAAGAGGATGGCCTCCCCTTCTCTATAAGCCTTCCCGGCGGCGACGAGCTCTTCCGCCTTCTGCCGGTAGAGCGAAAAACGCCGGCTCTGGAAGAGCGGCTCGCCGTCCCAGTCCAACCCGAGCCAACGCAGGCCGTCGAGGATCTCCTCGAGGTAGCGGACGTCGGAGCGGACCTGGTCGGTGTCCTCGACCCGGAGCACGAACCGGCCTCCCGTATGACGGGCATAAAGCCAGTTAAAAAGGGCGGTCCGGGCGCTCCCCAGATGAAGGAAGCCCGTCGGGCTGGGCGCGAATCGGACGGTGACCATTTTTTCCGGACTAAAATAGCACAGGAATCAGCGGCGGTCAATTTTGAGGGGACAGTCGGTCGTCATCCGGCCAGGAAAAGATAGAGCCTCTCAAGGTCGGGCGGATGAACTTCGGCTCGCTCAAGAAGGGCGCTGTCAATCGTGCCTAAGCGATGCCGGGGAACCAGCCAATCGATGAAACGGCCGCATATCTGCCGGGGATAGGGCAAGGGGATCCATCCCCCCTTGTCCTGAACAAACCTTTCGAAGCGGAGAAAGACATGGCCGTCCCTGAGCCTCGGCAGGTTTTCCTGAACGACGATCAGCCCCCTGCGGATGACGACGAAATCGTCGCAAATCCTGTCCATCTCAAAAAGAAGGTGAGAGCTCAAGAAAAGCGTTTTCCCGGACGTTCTGAGCTCCATGAATAGCTCCCGGACCGAATGGATAGACTGAGGGTCGAGGGCGGAAAACGGCTCGTCGACAACCAGGATATCAGGAGATATGAGCAGACTCTGCAGATAAGAGAGCTTTTTCTGGTTGCCGGGAGAAAGGGTATCGACTCTCCGGGAGAGCAGCCCCGGCTCGAAGGCGAGTCGACCGCTCAACTCCTTGAGATTCGCTTCGACAGCGGAAGCCGGGATCCCGTTCTTTCTTGCTGTAATCAGGATAATCTCTCTGCCCTTGAGCCAGGGGAAAAAGACAGGCCGCTCGGGCACATACCCGATCCTCGAACCGAGAAGAGATACACCTCCTGAGTCCGGGCGCAAGAATCCCAGCAGGAGCTTGATGGTTGTCGTCTTCCCGGCGCCGTTCTCACCCAGGAAGGCGGTGATCATCTTCTCTTGAACATGAAACGACACCCCCCTAACCGCTTCCACTCGGCCGAAGCGCTTGACCAGCCGCTCGGCCTGGATGGGATATCCGCTTGTGCTCATTTCCGAAGGTCCAGCGACCATACCTTTAAGAGCTGGAGTCCAAAGAAGAGCCCAGCCAAGACGCCCAATCCCAGGATGGCCGGCCAAGATCTCGCGGCGACGATAACGTTGGGTAAGACGACCGCCAGGGCCAGGAATTCGAGCTTGGCGGCGAGTCCGGAAAGTGAGGACGAAGTCAGTCTCTCGATCCATTCCGGCTTTTGAGCCGCCGAGAGAAGCAGACCGAAAAGAACGACGGCCTGCCCGAGGATGACGATCAGAACATTCGTCCCGGCCCTAAAGAAAAAGCTCAAGAACCCGGCCAACGTCAGATAATACAGGCCGGCCAATATTCCGGTCCCCAGCTGGAGGAAGGACTGGGCGGCGAATTGATGCGTTGCCAAGCCATATACAGAAAAGCCCGCAAAAATTATTAGCCCCACCCCCACAGCGGCGGCCGCTATGACCGCGTTTTTCCAGCGGAGGTAGCTTCTAAACCCTCCCCCGAGAAATAGGATGTTCTCGAGAGCCCCGGAATCGACCTCGTCCTTAATCATGTCCTGAGCCAAGAAGAGGAAAAGATGGGGGAAGAGAAAAAGAAAGAGGCGGAAAGAAAAGACGAAAGCACCCTTGATCCAGATAAAGGCCAGAAGGATGAGGAATCCGGCAAAGACGAATAGATTGCTCCTGGCCCAGAGGAGCTTCCGCAGGGTAATGAACCAGGCTACTGGGAAGCCATCTCGAGCAGACATCGTTTGGCCTTTTCCCGGCGGACAAAAAAATCCTCGGCCGTGTCGTCCTTGTAGACGACCCTGTCCCCGTCCAGGATGACCCGGACCGGCTCCAGCCGCACCCCAAACTTCCGGAAGAGCGCTTTCGCCCGGTCGGAAACGACCGGGTGGAAGAACGCGTACTTGCTCAGGAACGGCCGCAATTCTTCCTCCGGCTCGCAACTGATTCCTATTAAATCGATCGGAATCGCGTTATTTTCGATGAAATGCTTCATCTCGAAAAGCTCCTCCCAGCAGACATGACAGCCGAGTGAAAAGAAAACCAGAAGGAGCGGCCGGTCTGGCCGGGGGGCCGCTTCGCTCAGA
>CAYOZW010000207.1:0-6038 GCA_964408495.1 uncultured Eubacteriales bacterium | reverse complement strand
CCACCGGGACCTCAAGCCCCAGAACATCATGATCGACAGAGAGGGAAATGCCAAGATCATGGATTTTGGGATCGCCCGTTTTCTGGAAAAAGAGGGGACGACGATGCCGGGTACGTTGGTCGGAACCCCGGAATACATGTCACCGGAGCAGACCGAATTCAGGGCGGTCGACCAGCGTTCGGACGTTTACTCCTTGGGCATCATCCTCTTCGAGATGCTGACAGGACGCGTCCCGTTCGAGGGAGAAACCGTGATCGGGACGGCGATGAAGCACAGGAGTGAGCCGCCGCCGCACCCCTCCAAGCTCAACCCCCAGGTCCCGCCGGATCTCAATCGAATCGTCCTCAAGTGTCTGGAAAAAAACAGAGAGAAAAGATACCAGAGCGCAGAAGAATTGCTGGCCGACCTGAAAAGGATCGAATCCGGCCTCCCGATGGCGGAAAAAGCCATCCCGCCAAAAAGACCCATCACCGAAAAAGAGCTGACCCTACGCTTCGGGATGAAAAAAGTTTTTCTTTGGGCGCTGGCATTTTTGGCGGTTATTGTCATCGCGGTGATCTCTTGGCGAGTCTTCGCCCCTGAAGGAACCGTACTCCCCCCCTCTGATAAACCTTCGCTCGCGATCATGTATTTTAGGAACAACACGGGAGAGGAGAGCCTCGATCATTGGCGAACGGCTCTGGCCGACCTGCTGATCACCGACCTGTCCCAATCTAAGCTGATTAGAGTGGTGAGTGCCGAAGCTCTCTACAATATCCTGGATAAACTGAACCAGCTGGAGGCCACTACCTATTCTTCGGATGTCTTGAGGGAGATCGCTTCCCGGGGGAGAGTGGACAGGATCCTGGTGGGCAATTACACCAAAGCCGAGGATACCTTCCGGATCAGCGTCTCCCTTCAGGAAGGACACAGCGGGGAACTCATTGCCTCGGAGAGTGTCGAAGGGATCGGAGAAAGAAGTTTCTACGACATGGTGGACGAGCTGACCCGAAGGGTCAAGTCCCGGCTCGAGCTCAGCGAAGAGCAGATCACCGCCGATTCCGACAGTCAGATCGCGACGATCACAACCGATTCTCCCGAGGCCTACAAACTCTACAGCGAGGCGCGAACATACCATCTCCAGGCCAATTATCCGCAAAGCCTATCGACCATGCAAAAAGCCCTGGAAATCGACCCCGAATTTGCCATGGCTTGGAGATCAGTCGCCATGGCCTACAGCAATATGGGCCGGAGACCGGCCAAACTGGAGGCCATCACCAAAGCCTTCCAGTTCCGGGAAAAAGTGTCGGAAAGAGAACGGTATATCATCGAGGCGGATTACTACAAATCGTGGGAAGCGTCCTACGACAAAGCCCTGGAAGCTTACCGACACCTGCTGGCCCTTTATCCTGATGATTCTATCGGCAACACCAACCTGGGCATTTTGTACTTTGAGTTGGAGGAATGGGATAAGGCAATCGAACGCTACGAACAAAACCTGCGCGACGATCCTGAAAACCGCTTCGCGAACTGGAATCTCGTTGAAATCTACGAAGCCATGGGATTATACGACAAGGCGCACGAAGTCATCGGTAGATACCTCCAGAAGAATCCGGACACCCTCTCCTTCCTCTCCAAGCAATCCATTGTCTACCTCTATCAGGGAAAATATAAGCTCGCCCAAGCTTTGCTTGAAAAGCTTCTCTCTCTCAACCCGGAAGGACAGCTCTCTTTTGACGTCCAAATGGGACTAATTTCGCTATTGCAGGGTGACTTGGATGAGGCCTTGAGACAGTACCAAAAACTGCCCGAGGCGAGCCAGGGGCGGCGGAGGTTGCTATCAACGCTCTATCTGTCGCAGGGCCGATTCAACGAGGTTCAAAGTCTGCTCAGTCAAAACCCGGTTTTTCCTGAGCCGCTGGCCTATTTCTATTTGAGGACAAGCAATCCGGAAGAGGCGCTGAAAGAATTCGAGGAAATCCTGAAGAGCGCAGTTGAGGAAAAAAGTATTTCCGGGCAAGTCCGCGCCCTTCACGCTAAAGGAATTGCGTACACCCAGATGCAGTCTTACGAAATCGCCAAGCGAATCGCCGATGAAATCCGGATCTTGATCCCGCTCTGGATGCAGAAAAAACTCCTGAGATACCATGACCATCTGATGGGGATGATCGAGTATGCCCGGGGGAATTTCTCCCGGTCTATTCCTTACCTGAGCAGGGCCGAACAATCCCTGTATGCGCCGGAGGAAAATTTCCCCCGGATACAGCCATACTTCATCTTCACTTTGGCGCAGGCCTACTACAAGACAAACAACCTCCAGAAAGCGCAAGAGAAGTTTGAAAAAATTCATTCCCTCCACTTCGGAAGGTACGAAGACGGGGACTTCTATGCCCGGAGTCTCTATTGGCTGGGGAAGATATTTGATCAGAGGTCTCAAAGGGATAAGGCTGTCGAACATTACGAAAAATTCCTACATCTCTGGAAAAACGCCGACCCTGGGACTCCCGAGGTTGAAGATACGAAATCCCGTCTTGCCGAACTCAAAAGATAAATAGAGGACAAAGAAACGATTTCGGCGGCAGAAATAGAGCCGCTTATTTTGCCTCAAAACTATGACCAATTCGGGGATGACAGACTTTTTCCGTCCAGAACCGTATGTATTCATTAGAGATATCGTGCCGAATTCCGAATTTCGTATTTTAAAGGACGGAGGTCAATGATGAACCGCAAGCCTATGGTGTCGAAAGTTTTTCTGGGTATGCTCTTCCTTTATCTGGCCGTCGCCCCCGGCGGCGCGCAGACAGCAACCCCGCTAAAAACGGACGTGGGTAAGCGGGCCCTTGTCGCCGACCTCGAGAAGACCATTCCGGAGCTGATGAAGGCCGCCAACATTCCCGGCCTGTCCATCGCCGTCATCCGGGACGGAAAACTCTTCTGGACGAAAGCTTTCGGCGTAAAGAACTCAAAAACCGGAGAGCCGGTCAATGAGGATACGATCTTCGAGGCGGCTTCCCTGACCAAGCCCTTTTTCGCTTACGCGGCCATGAAGATGGTCGAGAGCGGAGAATTGAGCCTCGACCGGCCGCTCATCGAATACATCCCCCGAGAGAAAATCGAAAAGAACCTCGGGCACTCCCTGGACCTGGAGGGGTTCCGGAGTGACTGGTTCCGCCGGATAACGGCCCGGATGGTCTTGAGCCATTCTTCCGGCCTTCCCCACGGTGAGAGGGGGAAGCCCTTTCCCCTCTTCTTCGAGCCCGGGACGAAATATCGCTACTCGGCCTACGGCTACTATTATCTTCAAGCCGTCATCGAACATCTCAAGGGCGAACCACTGGACGTTTGGATGAAAAAAATGGCCATTGATCCCTTGAAAATGGACGCAAGCAACATGGTCTGGCAGGACAGGTACGAGAATTTGGCCGCGGTCGGACACGATCTTTTGGGCGAGAGCGACGGGCGATTCCGAAAAAGGACCCAGCCCCACGCCGCCGCGACGCTCTATACGACGGCCGGAGATTACGCGAAGTTTGTCATCGCTATGCTGAATGACGTCGGACTCAAGAAAGAAACGATCGCCGAAATGCTCACTCCTCAGATCGACGTTGACGAAAACGTCTTCTGGGGACTCGGGTTCGGGATCGAGCGGACGCCTGCAGGCGAGGGGTTCTGGCAGTGGGGGGATTACGGCATCTTTCGGAACTACATCGTCGCTTACAAAAAACAGAAAATCGGCGTCGTCTATCTCACCAACAGCTTCAACGGTCTGAGCATCGCCCAGGATGTCATTAGCCACGCCATCGGCGGCGGCCAGGACCTTGGCATCGCCTATCTCAACTATGCCCGGTATGATTCCCCCAGCTCCCTTTTCCTCAAAGCCGTGCTTGAAAAAGGTCCGGACGAAGCCAAGAAACTCTATTATGAAACTCGAAAAACGCGGCCTGACGACCTCAATGAAGCGACGGTCAACCAGATCGGCTATTCCTTAATGAACGCCAAAAAATACAAAGAGGCCATCGAGGTCCTGAAGCTGAACGTCGAGTCCTATCCGGAATCGGCCAATGTCTGCGACAGCCTGGCCGAGGCCTATCTGAATAACGGGGACAAAGAGCTGGCCGTCACCTACTACAAAAAAGCACTCGAGATGATCCCCAAAGACACAAAGACCGACAAGGATTTCCTGGAAAGGATCAAAACAGGCGCCATCGAAAAGCTGAAGCAACTGGAAAAAAAATGAGGACGGAGGTCTTCATCTGGGCCTACACGGAGCCCGCGCTCGTCGATTGGCTCTTCGCCCAGCACCGCTGAATTTTTCCTTCGCGACAACTCGGGCGATGAGGGGGTAAAAATGCATCTGTTGCGATTTGATTTGCCGCAAGGAGAGGGGGCCTAATCGCCGATGATCTTGACGAGCACGCGTTTCTTCCGATGGCCGTCAAACTCGCCGTAAAAGACCTGCTCCCAAGGACCAAAGTCCAGCTGGCCTCCCGTGATAGCGATGACCGCTTCTCTCCCCATGACCTGCCGCTTGAGGTGCGCGTCGGCGTTGTCTTCGCCGTTATTGTGGTCGTACTGGGACACGGGTTCGTGCGGCGCCAGTTTCTCCAGCCAGACATCGAAGTCCCGGTGAAGGCCGCGTTCATCATCGTTGATGAATACCGATGCCGTGATGTGCATGGCGTTGACGAGAACCAGCCCCTCTTTGATACCCGACTCGCGGAGGCATTCCTCGACTTGGCGGGTGATGTTGATGAAGGCGCGGCGCGACGGGACGTTGAACCAGAGTTCTTTGCGATAGCTCTTCATCTTGTTCCTCTGTCTGCGTTTTATCAGAACGCGGCGCGGAGTTCAAAAGCAGCCGGCCGCGACCCGGAAGGCTATCCTCGTTCGGCCCGCTTTCCGCCGAAACAGTGAATGGTCCTCGTACCCGCGACAAATTCTCCCGCGTGGGGAACATTCCGGGGGATGACATATTCATCCCCTCGATGGAAATCCAGTTTTTGGTCGTTGATGATCAGGGTAAACCTGCCTTGGAGGACGACGAAATACTCGTCAAAATCATGAACATGTCCATTCGATACGCCGTTTGTCTCGCAAACCCAATAGGCCATCTGCTTGCCGTCGACACCGTCGTACACCCAACCCTTGACATCTCTGGATTGGGATTTCGAGGCGATCGAATTCTCTGGAGTTTTCATGAAAGCCGGAAAGTCTTCCATTGCTGCGCCTCGCCCTTATGATTCATTCTTTTTTTTCTCATATCTTCCTCCGCCGGATTGCGGCCACATCATAGAATCATCCATTTCAAGTTGCAAGCCGGATGCCGGCGGTGATATATAGAAGTTTCCAACAGTAAGGAGGAAAATGATGAACAGAAAAATCCGGTCTTGCCGTGGCGCGGCCATCATCCCGCTCCTGACCCTTGTCGTCCTGATCGGGGCCGCCGCCTCGGAGCGAAGCGGCGAAGCTCCCCGGAGCCTCACCGCCGCCGACTATGCCCAGGCCGAGAAATTCATGTCCTACAACGTGGCTTCGCTTGTTCTTCGCGGCGCCATGCGCCCGGGCTGGCTTTCGGGCGACCGCTTCTGGTACAGGAACGCCATCGAAAAGGAGGGGAGCGAGTTCATCCTGGTCGATCCGCGGCGGAAGACCCGCGGGCCCGCTTTTGATCATGCCAAGGTCGCTGCGGCTCTGTCCACGGCCACGGGAAAGACCTATGATGCGACACATCTTCCGTTTATGACATTCGATTTCTCGGCGGACGGGAAGATGATCTCGTTCAGCGCTGAAAGCAAGCGCTGGACGTGTGGCCTGAAGGGCCAATCTCTCAAGGCCGTCGAGGGGGATGAGAAACCCCCCGCCGAGAGTCGGCCCGGAGCAGGCCGCCGCTTTGGCGGCCCCCCCGAGGCGCCCTCGCCGGACGGCCGCTTGGTCGCCTTCCTTCGGGATGACAACCTCTGGGTTCGCGAGGTCGCGAGCAAGGCGGAAAAAAAGCTCACCACGGATGGTGTCAAGGATTACGGCTATGCGACCGACAACGCCGGCTGGACGAAGAGCGA
>CAYOZW010000206.1:0-6073 GCA_964408495.1 uncultured Eubacteriales bacterium | reverse complement strand
TGGAGAAGTAGTTGGACAGTCCGGCCTGCACCGCCTTGTCGTCGTGGTCAATGGTCCTGGTATTGTTGTAGCTGGGAATTCCGATGAGGATATCGACCTCTTTCAGGGAGGCGATAGTTTCCTGGACGTCTTCTCCGAGGACGATCTTATTGTCCGCCATACTTCTTTTTGTTCCGGATTTTTCTTTATTATAGCCTCTAGAGGAATCGCCCGCAACCCTACCCGCCTTGGCTATCCATAAGATGGAGAGCAAGAACTTCCCTCTCCCTGGATGGGAGAGGGTCGGGGAGAGGATGACCTCCTGAAATCCTACTCAGCCTTCAGGTTCGAGGTGCAGAAGGGGCAGCGGGTCGCTTTGATCGGGATCCCCGAGAAACAGAACGGGCAATCCTTTGTGGTCGGGGCCGCGGCCGGGGCTTCGGCCTTTTTCTTTATCCTGTTGATCGACCGGATGACCACGAAAACGGCCAGGGCGATAATCAGGAAGCTGATGATGGTGTTGATGAAAAGCCCGAGGTTGAGCGTCACCGCGCCGGCTTCTTTGGCCGCGGCTAGGGAAGCGTAGGGCGCCGTGGCAGTTCCTTCCTTGAGGACGATAAAAAGGTTGGCGAAATCGACCTTCCCCAGGAGCAGTCCGATCGGTGGCATGATGACATCGGCCACGAAGGAGCCGACGATGGCCCCGAAGGCCACGCCGATGACGATGCCCACGGCCATGTCGATGACATTCCCGCGCATGGCGAATTCCTTGAATTCTTTGAACATGAGACTCCCTCCTCTCACAACTTAGCGCTAAGCTATCCGAAAACCCGGCTCGACTCCCCCATCGTCAAGATGCCAGTAAGGAAGCCAGAGCAGACCGGACCAGACGACCATGATGTCTTTTTTCTTCGGCCGGATTGTCATCGGCTCCAAAACCTCCGTGTTCGGGTCCAGGGCGCTGGTGATCCGGGCGGCTTCGGCCTCGACCTCTCTCTCCAGGTCGGCCTGCCTCTGACGTGCCACCTCCAGCTGCTGCCGGGCCCTCTCGATATCCATTTTCTCGTAATAGGCGCGGCTGGCGCTGCGGGCGCTGGTGGTCGCCCGGCCGACCTGGGCGGACCTCCGGCCCAGGATGGACCCCAGGATGGTCGCCCCCACGGAAATGGCGGTCGTAGCCATTTGCCCTTTATACTGTTCCTGTTCCCGCTCGAGCCGCTGCCGGGCGGTCAGGAGCTGCCTCTCGAGGGTGGCGAACTTGGCGGCATATTTGCGCCTCAATCGTTCGAGCTCGGCGTCCCGCTTCTCCCGGACCCGCTGTCCAAGGCGGACCCGGAAATCCCGCTCCAACTCACCGGGCTTCGAGACCTCATCGAACATCCGGCTCTTCCACAGGCTCAATTGGACGGTCCGGAAGGCAAAATCCAGATAATCCGCTTCCGCCGATTTGAGGAGCTGCGCGGTCCGGCCTGGCGGGGACAGAAAGGCCGCTCCTTTTTCCGGTTCTCTGGCCATCTTTTCCGCCTTGACTGCACAGGGCGCCGCCTTGTCCCAGAGCAGGCCGATCGTCTCCTCGCCCAGTTCGAGGAAATGGCCGACGAACTCCGAGCTCGACAGCCCGAGCTTGTTATCGAAGATCGCCGCCTGGCCCTGGGCGGCCAGCGAAGGGTGATACACCAGACGTCCGGCAGCCGCCGGCCTCTGAACGACCGGAAGAAAAAGCTCGTTGGCTCCGGCAGGAAGCGGCGGCCGGATACCGGGTGCAACGGCTGCGGGAGCGGCCGCCCCGCGAGCCGCGGGCTTGAAGGTTTCTGCGGCAGCCGGCGTCTCCTCGGCCTTTTTCCCTTCCATGACCCGTTTAATCTGCTGGCGGGTCAGGGGACCCCGGAGGTAGGACATCGTCCAGCGGGTGTTCATCAGCACGGGCTTGTCTTCATGGACATTGTGCATCAGGAAAACCCGCTTCTTGAGCCCGCTGATCCGGTCGGAAACGTCGTCCAGGTCGATGTTCCCGCCAACTCCGGCCAGGCCGTCGAGGAGGCGTTTTTTGTCGTTCTCGGTCTGGAGGCGTCCGACGAACCAGGTGCCCGTATTGGCCAAACCCTTGTAATCCAGATCGATAGGGTTCTGAGTTGTGAGCACAAGCCCCAGGCCGAAGGCCCTGGCCTGTTTGAGCAGCGTCAGGAGCGGCCGTTTGGAAGGCGGTTCAGCGACCGGCGGGAAAAACCCGAAGATCTCGTCCATGTAGAAAAGCGCCCGCAGGCTGGAGGTGCCCGGCTGCCTCCTCATCCAGCCGAGAAGCTGGTTGAGAAGCAGGGTGACGAAGAACATCCTTTCCGCATCCGAAAGATGGGCGATGGACAGGATGCTCAGACGGGGCTTGCCGGACGGAGTGTAAAGCAGACCGTCGATCTCCAGGGGGTCGCCCTCCATCCAGGAAGCGAACCCGGGAGCGGCCAGGATGTTGTTGAGCATCACGGCCAGCTTGTTCCGTTCCGCGGCGGGATAGAAAGCGTCAAGCTCAAAGACACCCACCCGCTGGAGCGGCGGCGACTGGACTCTCTGGATGAGAACAGGGAGGTCGAGGCTTTCACCGGCGCTCCAGGCAACCTCCAGAAGGTTGGAGAGCAGGATGTGCTCGCGGCTCTGGAGCGGGTCGGCCTGGATTCCGAGAAGACCTAAGAGGCCGGAGACTGTTGTGGAGATGCGCTGGCGGAAGAGGTCCGAGTCCTCGACGAGCTCGGGCGGAGGAGCGGCGAAGGACTTGAGGATTGATATCGGCAGACCGGCGTTGCTTCCCGGAGTGTAGATGGAAATATCGGCGGCGTCGAGGAGCGAGCGGATACGGCTTCCATCCTGGCCCCATTCGGCCAGCCCCCGGCGCCACAGCTCGGCCTGCTCGCGGGCATAATCGTCCGGCGAAAGGCCCTTCTGCGCGGCTTCGTCCTCGTTGATCCAGGGACGGAAATCCTCCGAGCGGAGCTCGGGGAAGAGGAGCGCCAGGTTGCCCAGGTCGCCTTTGGGGTCGACGATCAGGGCGGGGATGTTGTCGATGGCCGCCTCCTCCAGGAGGCCGACACAGAGCCCCGTCTTGCCGCTTCCCGTCATGCCCACGCAAACGGCGTGGGTCACCAGGTCCTTCGAGTCATACAGAAGATAGTCCGGAGTGATTTCCTGGGTCGCGGGGTCGCTGATTTTCCCCAGATAAAAGAGACCGAGCTTTTCGAAAATCTCCGCCATTTTGAACCTCGTCCCGAAATCAAAGAAGCCCGCTGTCGTCTGTTCCGAGACCAGCCCGGCAGCGGGGAATTATTACTATACTGAGGAGAGTAGTGTCAAGGAATTATGGTGACACAAAACTTAATTCCCGAAAGCACCCATGGCCCACTCTGAATTAAGTTTTGTGTCACCATAATTCCTATTTCCGGCCTCCCCTGAGGACACGGGCAGGAAGGGTGATAATGGCCTTGAGCAGGTCGAAAACGGCGCTGACCGTGATACCGAGGAGCCGGAACGGCAGCAAAAGGAGCCAGACGACCGGATAAAGGAGCAGCGCGAGCAAAGCCAGCGGCCAGCAGAGGACTAAAAGAATGAGCCATAATAGGAATTTGACCATGAGCGACCCTCCAAGGAATCTGTTTATTCCACGTGCGCGGGCGGCGTTTTCCATTTTCTCTCTCCATTATACATACGAAAAAAAACAGAGAAAGGTAATCTTGGCGGAGGAAACTACCCCTGGCCCCCATAGAATTATGGTGAGAATTATGGTGACACGAGAATTATGGTGACACTAAACTTAATTCCCGAATGTACTCATGGCCCAATCTGAATTAAGTTTAGTGTCACCATAATTCTAAGTTTAGTGTCACCATAATTCCTATTCGTGAATTAAGTTTAGTGTCACCATAATTCCTGGTCCGGCGGATGCCCGGAAGCGGCCGGAATCATCTTCGGAAGAGGCGGGAGGTGATCTTGAGGAGGCTGCGAAAGGGAGTCGTGGAATCAATCTCGCCGATCCGCGGCAGGAGGGAGAGCAATGATTTAAGCCTCTGGCCGAAGTGTTTGTGGTGAAGAAGCTTAACGGTATTCCCCATCAGGCGGAGGTTTTCCGGGCAGTAGGGGTACCACCACTGTTTCGTCCGCTTCTTCGAAAAATCGGCGCAGACGAACTTGATGTTGGTGAGCTCGAGAAGCCCATAAGGGCCATGCGTCCTGCCCTGGCCGGTCTGCTTCACACCGCCCCAGATGGCCTTAGGCTCGTTGAAGGTCATCATATGGTCGTTGATGGTGACGCCGCCGGTGTCGAGGCGCTGGGCCACGTGAGCGGCCAACTTCCTGTCCCTCGTCCATATGGAGGCGGTCAGCCCGTAATGGCTGTCGTTGGCCAAGGCAACCGCTTCCTCGACATCCGAGAAAGCCATGATGGGGAGCACCGGCCCGAAGGTCTCTTCGGTCATGATCTTCATCGTGTGGTCGACACCCGACAGGATGGTCGGCGCAAAAAAATAGCCGGGGAGAGGAGCGATCCTCTCTCCCCCGCAGAGGACCTCTGCGCCCTTTTCCCGGGCCTCCCGGACATGCTCCTCGACAACCTTGAGCTGGCCCATGTTTTCCATCGGTCCGATGTCGACTTCGAGATCCATCGGGTTCCCGGCCCGGAGCGACGCGGTGAGAGCGACCACCCTTCTCTTGAATTCCTCGGCGATCCGGGCGTCCACGTAAACCCTCTCGACCGAGGCGCAGCTCTGGCCGGTGTTCATGAAAGCTTCCCAGACGGCCCCCCGGGCGGCCAGTTCGAGGTCGGCATCCTGAAGGACGATCATCGGGTCCTTGCCGCCAAGCTCCAGGACGATCTTGGTCAGGTTCCGGCTGGCCAGCTCCATGATGCGCTTGCCGACGGTGACGCTGCCGGTAAAGTTGATGGACTGAATGATGGGGTTGACGATCATTTCTTCCGCCTGCGGCACCCGGCAGGGAACGGTGTTCAGCACGCCGGGAGGAAGGCCGGCCTCCATCATGATTTCTCCGACGGCGAGCCCGCTGAATGGAGTCGAAGTGGACGGCCTGAAAACGACCGTGTTGCCGGCGGTCAATCCGCTGATGATGTCCAGGAAGGGGATCATGAACGGAAAATTCCAAGGAGAGATGACCATCGAAGGGCCTAGGGGCTGGAAGAGGTAGCGGCATTTTTTATGGGCGAAGAGGGCCACGTGGGGCCTGACCTTCCGGGGCGCCAACGACCTTTTCTGATTACGTCCGTAATAGTCCAGCGCTTCGAGGATCGAGAACACCTCAACGGTCAGGGATTCGACCTGGGGAGTCCCCTTTTCCCGGGTGATGAGCTCGGCGATCTCAGCCGACCGGCGAAGCAAGATCTCCTTGGCCTTGAGGAAGATTCTTTGCTTCTCCAGGAGCGAGATATCCCGCCACATGGGGAAGGCTTTACGGGCTGCTTCGAGGGCCCGCCGGCAGTCATCCGCTGAGGCCATGAACGCTTCGCCCAACGGTTCCAGCGTGGCCGGATTTTCGACCGCAATCTTGTCGCTCGATTCGCCGCGGTTGTTGTCGATGATGAAGCGGCCGTCCAGATCTTTCATCTTTTTACAGAAAACTGTCAGAAAACGGTGACAGTATATCATTTTCCCAATTTCCCATATCACTTTCAATGGGCGGCAGGTTGACAATCCTCAAACCCTCCTCCCCTGGTGGGAGGAGGTCAGGAGGAGGGGGAAGATTCTTGTCGTTCGAGGTTGGCTTCCAGAGCCAGCAGGAGAAAGACGGAATGGGAAAATGATCTGCCGCCCCGACACATCGGGGGCACGATATACTGTCCCTAATATATTAGAACTTGGATTTGAACTCGGCCCGTCGCCGCTGCCGCTGTTCACGAATCGTGAGCAGAACCGAAACCGACTGGGGCGAATTGGCCGCTCCCGGGCAGCGGATAAAGATCCGTCCGTTATGCTGTCCGGGATCGAGGCCACCCGTGTTCACTCGGACGGCGATCGTCCCGTTGCCCGACCCGGAAGATGGCCGGCAGTTCAGCCAGGAACTGTCGGTATCGACCCGCCAGGAGAGCGGGTTGGCGCCGGAG
>CAYOZW010000205.1:0-6131 GCA_964408495.1 uncultured Eubacteriales bacterium | reverse complement strand
ATGACAATCAGAGTGGATCTCGTCCGCATGTTCTCGTCCTCCTTTTCAAGCTTCCGGGAAGGCGTTTTTTTCATGGGCTAAGAGCCATTCCTTGCGCCAGAGACCTCCCCCATAGCCGACCAGCCGACCGTCACCGCCGATAACCCGATGACAGGGGATAACGATAGAGACAGGGTTGTTGTGGTTGGCCTGACCGACGGCCCGGGCTGAACTGGGCCTTCCGAGCGCCGCCGCCAATTCTCCATAAGAAACGGTCCTCCCATAGGGAATCTTGAGGAGCTCCCCCCAGACTTGCTTCTGGAATTCTGTCCCCCGAAGATGGAGCTCCAGCGAAAATATTTGCCTTCGGCCCCGGAAATACTCGTCTAACTGAACGATGGCATCCCTCAGACTGGGGTGTGGCCGCGCCCCCCGGCCGGGTCGTCGGCGGCTGAATTGGAGTGCTCTGATGCCCGTTTCTCCACCGCTTATTTCGATTGTCCCGATCGGGGAATAGTAAAAAGCGCGATGCTCCCGCATAGGTGTCAATACCGCCAGCTGGTCAGGTCCGCCCCCGGCGGCGCCGACTTCTTGATGCGGGCCATGATCTTGGGGATGTGCATCTGGTGGTAGCGCAGCCGCGAGATGGCATTCGGCTGGGTGTGATCACCATTCCAGCAGTGTTCGGCCCGGTCGCCGTAATCGACCTCCCCTTCGAAGTCGGGGTCTTTGGTCTCTTCGAGGAAGTCCTCCATCAGGTAGACAGCGTTGTTCAGATAATAATTGTCCATGTCTCCGCAGTAGATGTGGATTTTGCCTTTGAGCTTAGAGCCGACCGTCGGCCAATCCCGCTCGAGGATGTAGCGGAGGTCATAGTGCTCCTTCCAGTACTTTGCGACCGTAGGGTTGATTTCTCCCGTCATTTTGTCCCAGATCCTTTGCGGATATCCGTCTTCTCCCTGGGGCGAGTAGACGGCCTCCCAGATATCGTACTGATCTCCCGACCGCGACTTCGTTCCCATAACGAGCTCGCGGTGGTTCGATTCCTCGACGGTGCAACTGACTTCGCCGAGATAGTTGCGCTGTCCCGGACGCGGCGTTTTCTTCCAGCGGCTGTCTACGGTGTAGGCGTTCTTATGTTCGTAGATGTTGACAATGGTATAAGCCCGAAAATCGATCGGGTCCGGGCAGGCCGCCCAACATCCGTTGTATTCGTCGGGGTAGAAGACCTGGACTCCCAGCGCTTCCCACCCCCCGGTCGAGCCGCCGTAGAGGAACCGGGCCCAGCCCTCTCCAAGGCCGCGGAATTTCTCTTCGATCGCCGGGATCAACTCGTAGGTGATAGCGTCTCCATAAGGCCCCAGATTGGCCGAATTCACGGCGTAGGAATCATCGTAGTAGGGGTTGGCATGCTGGATCTCAGCGATCAGAAACCGCGGAGTGTCCTTGGCGATCCAATATTTGTACAGTTCGTAGGCGTACTCCTGCTGGATTTTGTTGTATCCAGAAAGCCTGAAGCGCGGGCTGTAATCCGGCTCGAGGTCCGGGTCGGACGGGGTTTCGCGAAACCCGCCGAAAGTATAGGGAAAATGGCCGTGATTGATGATCAGAGGATAGCGGGATTCCGGGTTTTCGTCGAAGCCCTCGGGAACAAGGACCCAAGCTCCCAGATACATCGGCCGACCCCAGAACTCCGTCAGGAGCTTGCTCTGGATCTTGATGTGCTTGATGTATTTCGTCTCCGCCGGCTCCGGGATTTCGGGAATCTCCTGGTCGATGGTGATCCTGATCAGCTCGTCCTTCTTGGGGTCGAGCCTCATCTTGGCAGGCAGGCTGTAAAGATTTCCCGGTTTTTGGCTCCAACGCTGGCCTTCGCCTTTGTCAGGAGGGAGTTTGACGGTGTGCCCGCTGGCCAGGTGAAAGGTCTCATACCGGTTGAGCAACGCCTGCACCCAGTACTCTCCGGCCGGAAGCTCCGCCAGGCTTTTTAACGGATAGCCGAAGACAGTTCCGTCAAACACGGCCGCCTCCTCTGGCTTAAGCGCGTCGACGTCAAGGCCGAAAGCCAGCTGAGTCCCCGGGCCGTCACTGACCTGGAAACGGGGCTCGGCCGAATCATCCGAGGAGATAAGCAGAAGCATCCGGCCGTCAAGCGGCTCCGCCGATCTCACCGCCGGAAACTGCACCCCGAATCGGAGCAGACACGCGTCTTCCCGGACGGCCGTCCGGCAAGCTCCGTTGCCGGCGATAAGACAGAGCACCAATACAAAAATGAGCCCATTCAATCGGTTTTTCATGATTTCTCCTGCCTAAATGATGATCACCCTCAATTCTTGGCTATCATTTCTTCTCGTCGATACGCAAATTTCTTATATCCAATGAATCCGGCTCTGTCAACCTAAAACGGGAGGGGCGTAGGCACCTCTACCTCCATGATTGCATTGGAAGCGGGAGCCGCCCCCTGCCTCCTTCTCCCAACCTTGTCATCACGGATTTGAAGATGCACCACAAGATGGATGCGCCGGATGCTAAAAAAAAGGTATGATAGAGTAGTGAGGAGTCGATGACAATGAATCCAGCGGGAACCTTCTCCGGTTTTACCAAAGAGACCGTTTCATTCTTCCGAAAGCTCAAAAAGTACAACACCAGGGATTGGTTCGAAGCCAACCGAGAGGTCTATAGGGAGCATGTCCTAGAGCCGGCCAAGGCATTCATCACCGCCATGGGGCCCGGATTGAAGAAAATTTCCCCGAATATCGTGGCCGCTCCAAAGGTCAACAAATCTATCTTCCGACTCAACCGGGACACCCGTTTCACGGCCGATAAGTCTCCCTACAAGCCCAACCTGGGCCTCTATTTCTGGGAGGGACCGCTTTCCCGGATGGAGAGCCCCGGATTCTATGTCCACCTCGAGCCGCCGAAATTCCTCCTCGCCGGCGGCTATTATATATTTCCCCAATGGCTTATCGGCCCCTACCGAAAGGCGGTCGTCCATCCCAAGTACGGGAAAGAGTTGGCCGCGATCCTAGAAGGGATCGCCCACCTCGGGGATTTCGCAGTCGGCGGCCAGCATTACAAGCGTGTTCCGGCGGGTTATGACGCCTCCCATCCCAACGCCGGCCTGCTCCTTCACAACGGCATCCATGCCGGGCTCGAAACAGACATACCCGAAGAATTCTTCTCTGCGAACTTTGTGGAATATTGTGCCGAAAAATTCAGTCCCTTGGCCCCCCTCCACCGCTGGTGCGCGGCTCTGCTGAACCGGTCCGGACCACCTTCGCCCCGAATCCGTTCCTGATATCCGGCCAAAGCCGACACGCTTTGTCCACAGAACTCTATACGGACAGGGCGAAGAGGAGCTGGGCGGCAAAATATGTGCTTAAGATCAGAGCCTGCGCCGGTCGAAAAGGCTTTTTGAACCGGTTGACCGCATTCAATGTGTCCGAGAAGAAAAACAACCCGGCCCCGACGAGAGCCAGAAGGGTTCCGCTCTCGAGGAGGCTCTGGTGCCTGTTGAAAGCCAGCCAGGCCGTTGCGGATATGGCCAGGATGTAACCCAGAACCGGCCAGCGGTACCTGCCAAGGGAGCCGAACAGGAAGAAAAAGGCCACCGCAGCGTAGGTTAGGATAAGATAGAGAGGAGAGAAGGAAAGGGCCTGAAGATCGCGGCTGAAAGCGAGGATATAGAGGACCTGGGCCGCCAGGAAGGCCAGGAGTCCCGGCCGGAAATACCTTGGGGGGAGCATCAGGAAGATGTCGCCGAAAAGCGACACGCAGAGGCCGGAAAGGATGAAATATCCATAGACCGAGGGCCAGGCCGTCACCCGCTCCCAGGCCAGAGAGATGATCAGGACCATGGTCAGGGGCTTGAAAGCGTAGTGGATAAACCGCGTTTTCTGGTACTTCCCCCAGATCGCAAAAGCGGCCGAGATAAAGATGACGAGCCCGGCCAGCCAGAGGTCAAAGGTCATCATTTTTCTCCCTTGAACCACGCCCTTGAAGGCCGCCCGAGCTTTGCTTTTCTTACGGCCGTCCCCCGGACAGGACCTTAAAATCTTCGAACAGGCCGTACCCGACTATGCTGTAGGCAGAACCCGGGGGGTATCCCCCCTCTGCTCCTTTCTGGAACATCCCCGGCCAGGCCGTCCCCAGCGAGGGGCTATTGTGGTGCGGTCCGAGTGTATTTTTGAGCGTCCCGAAAACGATGACGCTGATAGTGTTTTGACCGGCTCTCAAAAAGTCCGTGATGTCCAATTCGAAAGGCGCAGAGGCGATGAATCCGGCGCTTTTGCCATCGATCTTCACTTCGGCCACTGAACCGAGCCACCCGCCCAGCTTCACGACGATCCGTTCTTTCTTTGTGTCGGGCTGACTCAGTGTATAACGCTTCGAGTAGCTCACCCCGCCCTGATAAAACGGCCTCCCCTGTTCCGACCAAGGCCCCAGCGTCAACGCTCCTCCCGGCACCAAGCGGAATCCTTTTTCGGCTCCTGCCAGGCCAAACTCGCCCAATAGGTAGACCGGCTCAAGCTCACTATGAATGGTGAAGGGGGAAGCTCGGAGCGTGACCCCGTTCCTCCCCGGCTGGCTGAGGCCGCCGATCTCGAAAACGCCGAAGGCCCGGTCGAGCCACCATTGATCCGGGAGGGCATCCACTTTCTTTCCGTTGATGAAGACCTGGTAGAGCTCCGGCCTTTCGACCACCAGTCTCAATGAAGAAAGGTCAACTCCGGGATTGATCTCATAACGGTAGGTGGCTTCGAAACCGGAATCCGGAGCGAATTTGTCCAGGTCGAGGATGTTCGTTTTGAACTGAACCGCACTGTCCCAGGGATTGCGGTCGAGCCCGTGGTGTCGGAACGCCCTCAATTGGGCCTCGTAGAAATAGAGGTCCTTGGATTCCTCGCTTCCCAACTTCAGGTCACAGTAATCGATGGTCAGGACATTGGGAGATTCTGCCCGGATATCGAGTCCGTCATCGGGGACATGCTCTCCCCGCTGGAATCTTTGTTGCTCAACTCGAGGTCCCTTTTTCGGCCGGAGGCAGAACAGGGCGCTCCCGCCGGGCGGAATCTCGAAGCCGACGATGGCCCTCCCTTGCCGCTGCTCGCTGGGGTAAGGCGAGACTTGGCCCGTGAAAGGATCCCAAATCTCGGCCGATTTACCCATGACTTCGAGCCCGCCGCTCATTCCCTTGACGGGGCTGATATTCGCCAGGAAGACCAACTCGGCATCCGCGAGAACCCTGCGCTGATGAAAGAACATGCCCGGATCCCCCTCCAGGTCCGAAAAGCGAATATCCGGAGCGCAGACTAGCGTAAGCTCATCGACCGCTTCAGCGGTCGTCCTGGATATCCAGCCCGCGGGAAAAGAGGCAGCCAGCTGGGCGGGACGGTCGGACGCCCGGCCGTCGATAAATCCGATCCTCTCGGACAGACTGAGCACCCGTCCTCCCCCTTCGAGATAGCGGGAAAGCAAGCGCAACGTAGGTTCGTTCAAGTTTTCAATCTCCGCGGGCAGGACGACGACTTCATAGTTTCGTCCTCCCACGACCATCCCGGCGCCTTCTGCCCGGCCATGATTCTCGAGGATGTCCTCACTGGCCAAGTCGTATTCCACTTGAGCCGCCTCGAGCCGGTTGACCAGGTCCGTGAAGCCTGTGCCGATGGCTTCGAGTCTCTCCGACCGGGTCCCCGGCGAATATTGCATCCAGGCAGACGTCGTCGGCTCGAGGACCAAAATCCTATTCATCTGTTCACCCATGCTCATGACCGCGGACAGCCGGCCCAGATAATCACCCATAGACTTATAAGCGTGCCACCAGGGCTCGTGATAGGAGAATGACTGCGGATGGTCGCGCTTGCGGGCCCCCATGATGGTCACGTAGGAGAGGTGCTGGTTGATGAAATTGATCCCAAGCGCGAACTCCCAATCAGCGATCCTTTTCTGGTCGACGAAAGTGAGGTCCCATCCACCGGCACCGTATGTTTCAGACATCGTCCGTCTTTTCCCGAGTTGGTTGGCCGCTGAGCGGATCTCTTTGACGGAGCGGACGTTGCCGAACTGGGCGTGCGGACCGGTCGCCCACTGGTTCATCAGGCAATCGATGCCCGGCATCTGAGCATGGGCGGCCATAGCCATGTTGTCCGGGC
>CAYOZW010000204.1:0-6132 GCA_964408495.1 uncultured Eubacteriales bacterium | reverse complement strand
GGAATTTTCACGGCTTCCGGGCCGGTCCGGATATGATTTTCTGGAGGAAGATAAGACGCTATCCGGCGGCGATGCGGCCCGGATGATGGTCCAGAACGCCTTGCTTTATGTCGTTTCCAAGCACCTTGAACAAGGGAGGCGCCCGTCTACGGCCGTGATCCGCGAGGGCCCTTACGCTGTGCCGTGTCTCCAGAAATTAACTTGACAGATGGCTCGGTCAACCAACATGCCGGTTACGTCGGTTTTCATACTCCCTGTGGTATGTTCGATAACTCCAGGCTTGACCCAGCTTGGCCATTAAAGGGGGCTGGACAAAATAATAGTCCTCTTTGAGATATCGGGGAGGGATATCCGTTCGGAATGCTTCTCCACGGTTTTCGGCGGGCGTGATATTCAAGGCCACGACCTCGGCAAAATCTTGTCCTCGTTCGCGTCCATCTATGAGATCCCGGTCCGAACCTTCCATTGACCGCGCTTCTTGAAATGGTCTATGCTTTCCCAAGAGCCAAACAAGGCAGGATAAAGAATGGCCAAGAGTCGCTTTCGGTCCAAGGCCATCCTCTTGATGAGGGTGGTAACGGGGATTTTGTTGATGCTGGCCCTTTTCTTCATTCCCGCCGGAACGTTCCACTGGCCGGAGGCCTGGCTCTTTATTATCCTTTATCTGGCATCGGTTGGCGGGATCCTCATCTGGTTGAAAGAGAGATCCCCCTCCCTGCTCAAGGAGCGCATGTCGAGAAAAAAAGAGGTCAAGAGCTGGGACAGGACACTCATGATGGTTTATTCTTTCTTCCTGATCGCCCTTTTGATCGTCCCCGGCCTCGATGCCGTGCGCTTCCGCTGATCAAGCATCCCCCTGGTTCTCAAACACGGTTATTTGGCGCTGAGCCTTTTCAAGGCTTCGGCCGCATAAAGGCGGACCTCGCTGTCCTCGTCGTGAAGCGCTTTTTCATAGAGGCCCACAGCCCGGTCCGATCCGATCTTGAGCAGGGCCACGACGATCGACCTCCGGACATGGACGTCCTCACCCTCGAACCTCTCGATCAGAGGGCCCACGGCATCGTCTCTGCCGATCTCTCCCAGAGCGTCGACGGCGGCCACGCGATCCCACCAGTTCGGGGCATCCAGGAAGCCGATGAGCGCTTCGACGGCGGCCGACGCGCCGATCCTCCCCAGGGCTACGGCCGCAGCCCTAGCGGTCGACTTGGTTCGGCTTTGGAGGATGGCGATAAATGGACCGATGGCTTCCTCGGATCGGATCGCGCCAAGAGACGAGATGGCCCAGAACTGGACCCCCTCGTTTTCATCAGACAGGCGTTGGAGGAGCGGGCCAACGGCTCTCGGAGGCGCAATCCGGCCCAGAGCCCGGGCGGCCTCCTGGCGCATTGCCGGGTCGGGGTCATCAAGCAATCCCAGGAGCGGGTCGATCGCCGGGCCTCCGATATCCGCCAGCGCATCGGCGATCCAGGCTCTTCTCCGATTGCTCTCCGTACGCTTCATTTCAGCGACGAGCTTCTCCACCCGGCCGGCGTCGGATTCAAAAATCCCGGCCGGCACATCGAGTTGAGCGTACTGCCGATACCTGACGTAATAATGGGAAACGATCATGAGAATGGCGGTGGCGAGGACGAGGACGACGGCGACCTCCCCTCTCTTCTCCGGAACGCTTTTCTTGAAGAGAAGGCGGTTCGGCGCAGAGAACGCCGTTCGGAGGAAGCGCGGCAGAGGAAAGAGAAATGATGTTTTCCTCCGGTATTCACCGTAGGCCTCTCCCGAAAGCCGCTTCATTTTCCTTTCCTCGAGAAGGGCGACGCCGACAATGACCATCATGGACAGAAGCCAGGGCAGGCTGGCCGGAATCCCCCAGGCTCGCCTGGGATACCGGACTCGTTTGAGGGCCAGGAGCATTCCGTAGCTCCAGACGATCCAACCGAGGTACTGGGGATGGCGGGAAAGGCGGTAGACCCAGAAATCGGCCACTCTCTTTTTCCGCTGACGGGAAACGAACCAGGCCAGGGTCCCGAGGACGAAAAAGAGAAGACCGCTGCCGATGAGGAAATAGACCAGCGGCCGATGGATGTCCACACCCCATCGGCGGAAAAGGGATATCAAGATGTCATAGGGCAGATAGACGATATCGCCGAGGCGGCCGATGTCGAATGAGACGTCCAGGACAGGCAACCAGGCCAGGTTCAGAAATCCCAGCCCCGCCAGAAAAAACATGACGGCTGCGAACTGGGCGAATACCGGAAGGAACATCACCACCGCACCGATCGAAGAGAGGCCGGTCTTTCCGGATGCGAAACCGGCGATGATGAGGATGATCATCAACCCGAAGCAGACGTAACCGATGACTCGGAAATGGTAATGATCCATAAGGAGTCCGGTCCGGTACTCGGTCATTTCATCGGCATGCGAATCCCCGTCGAGGGCCGGTGTGGCCTTGACCAGGGCCGAGTGCAGGAGCCTCGGCAGCTCGACCGAGGCGAAGGTCAGCCCGATGCTGAAAACGAACGCCAGGACAGTGAGGTAGATCCCAAAAGCCCATTTCTTCTTAGCCATGTATCGGCTCCCGGCGACCAATCAAGGGACATCCGGAACGATAATACCGGAGATCCCCTTTTCTTTTACCATTCCGTTGAACGCCGGCAGGTCTTTGGCCATCAGCTCTTCAAAGCGGGCGTTCTGGACCGCCAAACGCTCCTTCAGCAGAGCATAGACCTCGTGTTGTTGTGTGTTCGGCGAGAAATCCACGCTGCTACTGACATCCCCGGCGAGCACCGCCAGCTTCATGTAGATTTTCTGGGGGTCACGGAAGGATTTCGTATCGCCCTCGGCGATCGTTTTCTGGAAAAGCTCGTATTCGATGGACTGGAGTTTTTTATCGAATTCATCGACGGCCGCGAGTGTTTCGGCAGGATCTTTCCCGGCCGAGAGCAAGTCCTTGAGGTCGCAAAGCTGTTTTCTCATCCACTCGAGACGGCAGATCATATCGGAGCAGGTGTTGAGGTCGTCGCGAATCTCAAGCTGAAGCTTGACTTGCTCCTGGATATCGGCCAGTGAGCCGGCCGACCGCGGGTCCTTGCGCACCTCGAGTTTTTCGCTGAACTCCCGGTCGCCCACTTTGAATTTGATCGTGTAGATGCCTGGCGCGACGTAGAAGCCGCGAAATCCTCCGTCTGTCCCCCAGCTCTGCAGCGGGTACCAGCCTTCCCGCTCCCAGGTCCCGCGATACCTCGTCTCCTCGACTACCCGGGGATTCCCTTCGGGCTTGGTGCGGAGTTTCGCCACCCGGGCGCCTGGATACCTCAAATTCCAGGCGACGCGGTTGACCCCGCGTTGTTTCGTCCCGGGGAGGGAGATGACTTCCTCTCCGCGCTCATCGAGGATTGTGATCGTCACCTCACCCTTCGTTTCTTCCTTTAGGTAATAATTAATAAACGCCTCCGGCCTGATCTGAGGACCACCGGCGATGCTGTGCAGCCGGTAGGCCGGCCGCGGCCTGAAGAGGTGGACGTCCGATTTGACGACATCATCGGTGAGCTGCTGGAGTGGGGTGATGTCATCCATGATCCAGAACCCCCGGCCGTAGGTCCCGACCACGAGGTCGTTGAAATGGGTCTGGACGACCATATGGTGGACCGGGGCATGGGGGAGGTTGTTCTGGAGCGGCAGCCAATTTTTGCCGTCATTGAAAGAGATAAAAATCGCATTCTCCGTCCCCAGATAGAGCAACCCCCGACGCACCTGATCCTCGTGGATCCAGTGGCAGTAGCTGAAGACGCTCCTGGGAAGACCCGCGCTCAGCGAGACCCACGTTTGACCGTAATCGGCCGTCTTGTAAACGAAGGGGTCGCGATTGTTCATCTGGTGAAAATCGATGGTCAGGTAGGCCGTGCCCGTTTCGTAACGCGATGGTTCGATATTGCCGACCGTTCCCCAGGCCGGCAACCCGGGGATATTCTTGGTCACGTTTGTCCAGGTCTTGCCGCTGTCGCGAGTGACCTGAATGAGGCCGTCGTTCGTCCCCGCCCAAATGCATCCCTTCTCCAAGGGGGATTCGGCGATGGCGAAGACGACACACCCGTACTCGACCGCCAGGTTGTCGAGGGTCAGTCCGCCCGAAGGCTGCATTCGGGCCGGATCGTTGGTGGTCAGGTCCGGACTGATGACCTCCCAGCTCCTGCCGCCGTCGGTCGTCCGGTGGATGAACTGGCTCCCCGCATAGACCGTGTTGTGGTCATGAGGTGAGATGTGGATCGGGAAGGTCCAGTTGAACCTGTATCTGGCCGTGGCCGCATGCGAGCCGTAGATCGATTCCGGCCAGACGTGGACGGTCTGGACGTGACCGGAGCGGTAATCCACCCGCATCAGGTCGGCGTTGTAGCTCCCTCCCCAGACGATGTTGGGGTCGACCGGGTCGGGGAGGACGAAACCGCATTCCCCGCCGGCCGTGGCCTCCCAGATGGTGTGGGGCGGTTCCCAGCTGTCCTCCTCGTCGCGGGCCGTGCTCGGGCCTTTGTAGGCATTGCCGTCCTGACGGCCTCCGTAAACATAGTAGGGTATCTGGTTATCGACGGCGACGTGGTACATCTGGGCGACCGGCAGGTTGACGCGCTGCCAGGTCTCGCCCCGGTTGAGGGTGATCATCGCCCCGCCGTCGTCGCTGACCATCAGCCGGTCCGGGTCCTTGGGGTCGGCCCACATGTCGTGCGTGTCGCCGCTCCAGGGCATGACCTCGGATGTTTCGCCGCCGTCGAGGGTGCGACTTATGGAGTTGGCCGCGAAGTAAACCTCGTTTTCGTCAGCCGGGTTGACCATGATGCGGGAGGCGTAGTGCGGCCTCTCGTTGAGCAGGCGGCAATAACTGGTGATCTTCCAGTTCTCGCCGCCGTCATCCGAGCGCCAGAGGACGCCGCGGTTGGGAGACCCGGTTTCGATCAGCGCGTAGACGACTTGGGAGTTGCTCGTGGCGACGGCCAGACCAACCTTACCGACCGGAGGCTCGGGGAGGCCGTGTCCGGTCAAGCGTTGCCAGGTATCGCCGCCGTCCGTGGATTTCCAGATGCCGCCGTTCGGACCGCCGCTCTCCCGGCCGTAGGTATGGATGACGATCGGCCACATCCCGGCAAAGAGGATACGCGGGTTGTTGGGGTCCATGGCGATCTCGAAGCAGCCCGTGTTTTCGTCGGCGAAAAGCACCTGCTCCCAGGTCTTCCCGCCATCGCGGGTGCGAAAAACGCCGCGCTCTTTCTGGGGGCCATAGCAGTGGCCAAGAGCGCCGATAAAGACGATGTCGGGATTGCAAGGATCGATGGCCACCCGGCCGACCCGGCCCGTTTTCTCGAGGCCCATGTGCTTCCAGGTCTTGCCGGCATCGGTGGACTTATAGACGCCGTTCCCGATCGAGACATTGCTCCGGATAAACGCCTCCCCTGTTCCCGCCCAGACGACATTGGGGTCGGACGGGGCGACCGCCAAGGCACCGATAGACTGTGCCGGCTGGTCATCGAAGATAGGCCTCCAGGTGGTCCCGCCGTCGGCGGATTTCCAGACGCCGCCCGATGACGCACCGATGTAGTAGGTCAGCGGATCGCCGGGAACGCCGACGACGGCCGCCGTCCGGTTCCCCGGGGGGCCGATGTAACGGTAGCGGAGAGCGCTGTAAATATCCGGAGTGATAGATTGGGCTGAAGCCGGCAGGATGCCGAGCCCGAAGACCAAGACGACTGCGGCCGTGGCCGCAGCCCAATATCTTGAAAGGTCAGGAACGCGACGGAAGTGTCGGATCATGAGATCCCTCCTCTCATCCCAAAGGCTAGTACTGAATATTATTTTGAGGAGGGTAGACTGTCAACGCAAAAATTCAGCCGACTGCAAGGACTCGAGTGAATCTGGACAGGCCAGAGTTTCACTGCTGATTCCGGCGCGCCGGGCCGTTCGGTTTCAATTCAACGGATGGCCTTGTTGGCGCTCGAGCAGGACATTGACGTGTTTCTGGTCGAAGTCATACCAGGAGCCGGTCAGGCCGTCGACGAGGACGGGCACGACTCCAAGGACGACATCCAGGATGACCCAGCCGACACCGATCTCGTTCTTGATGCGCCGGACCTCCGATTCGTAACCTTCCTT
>CAYOZW010000203.1:0-6134 GCA_964408495.1 uncultured Eubacteriales bacterium | reverse complement strand
GCGTTTTGGGATCGACGTCCAGTTTCAGAAGCTTGTCCAAGAGGCGTGCCGTTTCGAGTCCGTTCGATTCATTGATGGTGGAGTTCAAATGGGATTTCAGCAGCTCAACGTTCTCTTTGTTTCGGCAAGTCGCCAAGAAAAGACAACTCATGGAAAAAACAAGAAGAATCGACACAATTTTGATTTTCATGCTTCCTCCCAGTATGGACCCCCATCCATAGCTCCAAGGGAACAACGGGAATCTTATTTCAAAGTCCGAATGAAGGCAATCGAAAAAAGCCTACTTAAATGCCATTCAAGGGGAGGGTCAGGCTGCCCTTGCCCAAGATCAGCATCGACCTCGACGAGGTCAGGCAGCAGGGCCGACGGTCGGCCGGATCATCGGCCAGAAGCGCCTGAAGAAGTGAGGGGGAGATTGGTCGGTTTTGAATCATAATCCTCCCCTGGCATGCTTATTAAGCATCCCGATTTGCCTCTGGGTCAAGGGTGTATATAATAAGACGGGTTTTCGGTCGGACTGATCATGAGACGAAAGGCTTTCGTCCTTGTCGCGGGGCTGGCCGTCATCCTATTCGCGGGCGGATGCAAGAAGACCGTCACTTTTGGCGTCGTCGCCGACGTCCAATATTACTCCGGAAAGCCTCTGGGGACGCGCTACTATGCCGCCTCGCTCGAAAAGCTCGAAGAAGCACTGGCCCAGTTCAATAAAGAGAAGGTTCAGTTTGTCGTCAACCTCGGCGACACGATCGACCATGACTTCCATGGCTTCAGTGGCGTCATGCCCTTGTTCAAACCGCTGAAGGCGCCGGTCTATCATGTTCTGGGCAATCACGACTTCAGTGTTGCGCCCGACAAAGCGGAAAAAATCCTGCCGGCGCTGGGTTTGACAGAATCCTATTATGTTTTCTCTAAGGGAAATTGGCTGTTCGTCGTTCTCAACGGATTTGAGCTCAGGTTCCCCTTCCCGGAAGACGATACGCTGAAGCGGGAATCGGAGGCTCTCTACACGAGCCTCCGTGCCGAGGGAAAGGAACACGCCCAGCGCTGGAACGGCGGGATCGGAAGCGAACAACTCGGTTTCCTCGAGCGCCATCTCAGCCAGGCCGATGAAACCGGAAAGAAAGCCATCGTGTTCTGCCACTTCCCCATCCTGCCGGAATCAGGCGGCAACCTCTGGAACGATGTCGAGGTCGTCTCCCTCCTGGAGAAACACCATTCGGTCAAGGCCTACTTCTGCGGCCACAACCACGAGGGGGACTACGTCTTCCAGAACGGCGTCCACTACCTGACCTTCCAAGGTATGGTCGAAACGCCTGACCAGAACGCTTTTGCCTTCGTCAGTCTAAGGAAAGACACCATAGAGGTCCAGGGATTCGGCCGCGAACCAAACCGGTCGCTTGAGATCGCACCCGGCCGAACAGCCGCAAGAAACATGGCTCGGTTCGAGGACGTCACCTTCCGCAGCGAGTTGGGCACACGCTTTGGCGCCGCCACCGCCAACCTCCTGACCCGCTCCGACCGTTACCGGCTGGAATCCTACCGCGCCAGCGCCGCCGGGACTCCCGGTGCGCTGTGGTGGGACTGGCCGGGAGATCAGATCGGCCGGATGCTCTCGGCGATGCACGTTGCCCAGGGATACGGTTGGTCGACGGCGCCGCGCCTCCGCGCCGCCGTCGCCGACCTGGTGCTGCCACTCCAGACCGGCCACGGCAATTTCGGCCCGGAACTTCCGCTCGACCAAACGGATGCCCGGCTCATCTCCGGCAACGCCTTCGCCCTACGCGGCCTGATGGACGCATATGAGGATACGAGCGAAGAGCGCTTCCTCAAGGCGGCCCGCAAACTCGGCCGGTACTTCGAGGCGACCTACGAAACCTGGAAGGAGAAAGGCGAAGGCGGACCCGTCCATGAATTTTACGGGCATTGCCTGGACGGACTGGTGAAGCTCTATGAACTCGGGGGAGACAGCTGGGCGCTTGACTTAGCCAAAAAGATTGGGAGGCGGGCCGGACGGACGAGCCATACCCACCACTCGCTCTCCCTCTACCGCGGAGTTATCGACCTCTACCGGGTGACAGGAGACACGCGGTTGCTGGACAAGGCGGCGGACTATCTGGAATGGTGCCGGGAGTGCCGGATCGTGACCGGCGGACTTCCCCGGGTGAATTAAGGTGACACCTAACTTAATTCACGTAGTCAGGGGCAATTCTGAATTAAGTTAGGTGTCACCTTAATTCGGATTTCTTGACAGCCCTCTCAGCAGAGGATATATTTCCACCGCTATGCCGCCGCAACCCGAAGAGATGATCTCTCACTACAAACTGATCGAGCTGATCGGCCAGGGAGGAATGGGCGCTGTCTGGAGGGCCAAAGACATAATCCTCGGAAGAGAGGTGGCCCTCAAGATCCTCGACACCGAAGCGGCCGCAAACCCCGAGCGCCTGACCATGTTTGAGCGTGAAGCCCGGGCCATCGCCGCTCTCAACCATCCCAACATCGTCACCATCTTTGAGATCGACAGGGCCAACGATCTTCATTTCATCGTCATGGAGTTCATCCGTGGGGGTTCCCTCGAAAAGCTCATCTCGCCGGGCGGCCTGGCGCTGGAAAAGATTCTCGATGTCGCCGTCTCCATGACCGAGGCCATAAACGCCGCCCACAAGCAGGGGATTACCCACCGTGACCTTAAACCCAGCAATATCATGATGAGCGAGACTGTGCGGGTGAAAGTGGTCGATTTCGGGCTGGCCGTTCTCTCGACTCCGGAGGTCAGAGGAGAGGGCAAACAACCCACCACCCTGACGGCCCACTCCGACGAGGGGCTCATCTCCGGCACGCTCCCCTATATGTCTCCCGAACAGGTCCAGGGCCTTCCTGCCGACGCCCGGTCCGACATCTTCTCCATCGGGATCATCCTCTACGAGATGGCCACCGGCCAACTCCCTTTCACCGGACCGAACTCCTCGACGCTGATCGCCTCTATCCTGCGCGACACTCCAGTCCCACCGACCCGGCTCAATCCTCAGCTCCCTCTCCGGCTCGGCCGAATCATCAGCTCCTGCCTGGAGAAGGACCCGAAGGAGCGTTGGCAGTCGGCCGCCGAGCTTCGCCGCGCTCTCGAGGAGCTTCGCACCGACCTCAGCGAGGATACCCATGCGCTCGACCGGTCGGTCGCAGTTCTTTCTTTCCGCGATATGAGCCCCGACCGCGACCAGGACTACCTCTGTGAGGGGATCGCCGAGGAGATCATGATCGCCCTCGCCCGGGTGAAGGGACTGCGCGTCGCCTCGCGGCCGGCCGCCTTTCGCTTCAAGACCATCGATACCGATATCTCCGAGATCGGAGAGCGGCTCGGCGTGAATACTCTCCTCGATGGCAGCGTCCGCAAGTCGGGAGACCGCCTCCGTGTCTCGGTGGAGCTTATCGACGCGGCCGATGGGTTCCGGCTGTGGTCGGACCGCTACGACCGCGATATCAAGGACGTCTTTGCCGTCCAGGATGAGATCGCCCGGCGAGTGGTCGAGGCGCTCCAGCTCACCCTGAGCACAGGCGAAAATGATGCCCTGGGCAGGCCTTCGACTCGCGATATCAACGCCTATGAGTATTACCTGCGCGGCCGTAAGTTTTTCTATAAATACAATAAGCGGGGCGTCGCTTTTGCCCGCGAGCTCTTCGAACGGGCGATCGCCATCGACCCCGGATACGCCCGCGCCTTCGCCGGCATCTCCGATTGCTTCGCTTATCAATACATGTACGGCGGCCGCGACCCGGCCGATCTCGAGAAGGCCATCGCCGCGGCTTCCCGAGCCATCCAGATCGACTCTGAGCTAGCCGAAGCTTCCGCTTCCCTAGGCACGGCGCTCTCCCTGAGCGGGCGTCATGTCGAGGCGGAAGACGCCTTCCGGACAGCCATCCGGATCAACTCCGAACTCTTCGAAGCCCACTACTTCTTCGCCCGTGACAGCTTCGCCCAGGGCAAACTCAAAGAGGCCGTCCAAGAGTATGAAGAAGCCATCCGGGTACGCCCGGATGATTATCAGGCGCCTCTCCTGGTCGCGCAGAGCTACGAGGTCCTGGGCCGCCCTGAGGACGGCACGGCTTCCCGGCGCCGCGGCGTGGCCATCGCCGAAGAGCACTTGAGCCTCAATCCGGATGACGTGCGGGCGCTCTACATGGGGGCAAACGGACTGGTGGCGCTCGGCGAGTACGAGAAGGGCCTCGACTGGGCCCGGCGCGCCTTGGCGCTGGAGCCGGACGATCCCATGGTTCTCTACAACGTGTCCTGTATCTACAGCCTGGCCAACCGGGCAGCCGAAGCGCTCGATTGCCTGGAACAAGCGGTCAACTCCGGACTCACCCAGCGGGGCTGGCTGGAGAACGACAGCAACCTCGACCTCGTCCGCAGCGACCCGCGCTTCCAGGCCCTACTGAAGCGGCTCGAATGAAAATCTCCGAACAGGAGATGACCGTAACTCAGAACGCCTCGGCGGCTGTAAAATAGAAGCCCGACGTCCCCTTCCCGAACCCGAAGTCCAGACGGATATGAAGCCGCTGCTTGGGGTCAACGACAAAGCGAAGGCCGAGGCCGTAAGAATACTTGAAGCGGCCCATGTCAAAATGCGCGATTGTATCCGCTACGTCTCCAAGGCCGGCAAAGGCCGCCAGCCCGATGCGCCAAAAAACCGGCACCCAGCGGTATTCCACCTGGAAGGCCATCATGTTTTTGTCCCGGTAGCGGCCGGCATAATAACCGCGCATGATCTTCTCCCCGCCGAGCAGGCCCAACTTCCAGAAAGGCGGGTCGCCCGTCTCGAAGAGAAACTGCGCCTGGAAGGCCAGGACACGGGATGCCGCGAAACCGTGGTACTTGCGGAATTCCAGGAAAACCCGGTTGAACCGGAAATCGCTCCCCAGCGCCTGGCCGAAAGTCATGGCTGAGAACTGATGGAAGCTTCCCTTGGTGGGGAAAAAGATGCTGTCGCGGCTGTCGTAGGTCATGAAGGGACCGAGGCCCGAGACTATTCCGCCTTCGCTCCCGGGAATATCCCCGGATCCGAGCATGCCGTCCTCTTCCACTTGGATCAGCCTCGTGCTGTCGAAGTTATACTGAAACCCGGCATTGAATGGCCCGCGCACCCTTTTTAGGGCCTCGACATTCAGCCACCAGTACTTGGAGGTGAAGGATTCCTCCAGGTCGGCGCTCTTCGCGTTCCCGATTCCGTAGAAATAGTCGGGAAAGTTATAATAGCGCAGGATGGCCTGGATATGGTATCCGCGTCCCAGGTAAAAGTCGGGGTTGAGCTCGACGTAGCTCTGTTTTCTCTGGGTATAGACGCCGCTAAAGGCGATGTTCGACGGCCGGCTGACTGTTTTATCCGAAGTCAGCTGGAAATAGTAGAGCCCGCCAGCCCCGAAGGCCAGTTTCGTCTCCGGGGTGTAAAAGACGACGGGGAGGGCGGCGATCCCGCTCTTTTTCTCTTCTTTCTGCTTCTCCACTTTTTCTATTTCATCGCCGGATTTTTCTTTAAAAGCGGCGGGTGCGGGCGATCCGGCCAGGTGTCCGAACGAGACAGCGGTCAAGACGATCGCAAGGAGAGCTGTCCTAGTGCACATGCTTTTTTTCCCGCTTCGGGCTGCAGGTGCAGCTAGGAGAAGCTTTTGACCGCGGCTTCCTCGTCCTCGAAAATGGCGCCCTCGAACAGCCGGATGATCCCCGTGATCTTGAATATCAGGAGGATTTTCGCGTTGACTTTTTCCAGCTTGAGCCGTGCACCTGCGTTCTGGACAGAGACAAAGCTGGCGAGCAACTCTCCCACTCCGGTACTGTCCATGAAGGGGACCTCGGAGCAATTGAGGAGAAAATCCCTTTTCCCTTTTCCGAGCATCTCCTTGACGGACCGATGAAGATTGATCGTTTCGATACGGGGAAGGATCATATCCCCCTCGATATCAAGGATAACAATTTTGCCGTTTTCACGCATCGTTAATGCCATCGGTTTTTCCTCACAAAGGCGGTAATCACTCTCCCTTTTTCTGGGCTTTATTTATCAAATAGAGAAGAGTTTGTCAACTCAAGAATTAACAGGAGTTCCCCCAAAAAATTATGGACCGAAGAGCTTTGGTTGGAGGGGAAG
>CAYOZW010000202.1:0-6169 GCA_964408495.1 uncultured Eubacteriales bacterium | reverse complement strand
ATCGAAAACATGGCCATCAGCCAGGGCTATGAAGTCTGCGGCATCGCCACCGCAGGAGAGGAGGCCGTGGCCTTGGTCGCCTCGACCCGACCCGATATCGTCCTGATGGATGTCATCGTCAAGGGGGCTCTCGATGGCATCGCCATCGCCGAGAAAATTTGGGATTCTTACCGCATCCCCATTATCTACGTCACCGCTTACGCCGACGAGCAGACCCTTAAGCGCGCCAAAATATCCGAGCCTTTCGGCTACATCCTCAAGCCGTTTGACGAGCGCGAGCTCAAGATCGCCATCGAAATGGCCTACTACAAATCGCGCATGGGGATGAAGCTGCGGGAGCGGGAGGAATGGCTTTCGGCTCTCCTCAAAAGCATCGGCGACGGAGTTATTGCCACCGACAGGTCCGGCCTGATCACCTTCATGAATCCGCTGGCCGAGAAGCTCACCGGGTGGAGACAGGAAGAGGCCCTGAAGATACCCCTCCGGGACGTCTTCCGGACGGTGGTCTCAGGCAATGGAGAAGAACCTGAGATCGTCCTCTGGGCCAAGGACGGGGGGAAGTTCCCGATCGAAGAAACCGACATGCCGATGAGTGAGGGACATCGCAACGCCAGCGGCCACGTTCTCGTCTTCCGTGACATCAGCAGCAGGGTGCGCACCGAAAAAGAACTAAAGGAGAGCTGGGAGAGACTCCACGATGCCCTTGAGGGGACCATCCAGGCCATGGCCCTGACGATCGAGATCCGCGACCCCTACACGGCCGGTCATCAGCGCCGGGTCAGCAAGTTGTCGTGCGCCATCGCCCGGGAATTGGGGATGCCCGAAACGCAGATCGAAGGACTCCGGGTCGCCGGCGACATCCATGACATCGGCAAGATCTATGTCCCGGCGGAGATCCTGAGCAAGCCCGGCCAGATCACGGCCATTGAGTATGGCATCATCAAGACCCATCCCCAGGTCGGCTACGATATCCTGAAGACCATCAAATTCCCCTGGCCGGTGGCCCAGATCGTCCTCCAGCACCATGAACGCCTGGACGGCTCGGGCTATCCGCTGGGCCTGGTCGGTGACCAAATCCTCAGAGAAGCACGGATCCTGACGGTGGCGGACATCGTCGAAGCCATGTCCTCCCACCGCCCCTACCGTCCTGCCCGGGGCATTAATGAAGCACTCGAAGAAATCACTAAAGGCAGGGGCACTTTTTACGATAGCGATGTCGTCGACGTCTGCGTCAGGCTCTTCAGGGAGAACAAGTTCGAATTCACCGAAGAAAAACGCCCCTGAAGCGAGGTCGCCTTCCGTCCAAACGGACAAGGAACCCGTGTTTTGCCTGGAAAATCCCCCTCTCCTCTATCCTCCCCCACCAAGGGGGAGGAGCCGGACGGATAATTCATCTGCCCTTCCTCCAGGTGGGAGGCCGGGAGAATCAAGCGCCCCCGACGGGATTTGAACCCGTGTTGCCGCCTTGAAAGGGCGATGTCCTAGACCTAGCTAGACGACAGGGGCGGGTAGCGACTGAGCCGTGCTGGACTCGAACCAGCGACACCCGGCTTAAAAGGCCGGTGCTCTCCCTCTGAGCTAACGGCCCCCAAAAAAGGAAACTCTATTTATAGAGGAATAATGAAAAAAGGTCAATATCGGGACAGGCCTGGCGGCGGGCTCAGGCTGCCGGAGCGAACTTAACGATGATCCAACGACCCTTGTGGCTGAGATTGGCCGTTTCATCCCTGAGCTCGTATCGTCTCAGGTTGAATCGATAGAGCTTCTCCACTCCGGCTTTGTCAACGATCTTAGCGTCCACATCCTTGGAATGGACCGTTCCCGTCAAATCCATGATATTGGGCAGATCCCCCGTGGGCCCGATAACCGAGAAGATGGCGATGTCCCTCTCCCTCTGGGCGGCCGTTCTGGCCTCGTTATAATTCCTCTGGAGGTCCTTGTGGAGCTCTCTCTCGTCGTCGAACTTGGCCTGCATCTCATCCACCTTCCTCTTGGCGGCGGCTCTGGAGGCACCTGTCCGGGCGGCCTTCAGCTCCTCTTGGGCGCCATAGAGAGCGTCCTCGGCGTCCATCACCGGCCCGACGTGTTCCTCAAGCTGCTTCTTGAATTCCATCTCCGCCTTGCCCAGATCCACCAGGTTCGTAGGCTCGATCTTCTCTTCGCTCACGCTGACGATCTCCCAGGAGGCGACATCGATCGAGACCGGTTCGATGGACATGGAGGACATCGTCGCCGTGTCTTTCAAAGAGATGGCGTGAAAGTAGGCCCCCAGCAAACCTTTTTCGGGAGTCGATTTGCAGCTTTGCAGGCTGAAGAGAACAAACAGCACGGCAACCGCGCTAAAAATGATGAGACCTTTTCTTCTCATAGTTCCTCCTTCCGAAGAGAGTTATTGTTTAATCCTGCCCCGATTTTACATTTTTTTCAAACCAAAAAGCAAGTCTTAAATTGGCCTATATTATATTTTATTGGGACCCTTTTTTTGCCGAAAAATATTGTTGACAAGCGTACCTTTTTTTTATAAGCTCAGAAGTTCTAAAAATGATATCAAGCCCAAGAATAGGGTTTCATATCATAAATAATTTACAAGGAGGAAAAGATGGCGGTCAGACTAGCAGAAGAGTGGTTCACCATCTGTGCAGGGTGTGAAGTCACCATCCTTGACATCGGAGAACCGCTCCTCGACCTTTTGCCCAAGCTCGAGATTGTGCACATGCCGGTCCTCATGGATCATAAGATGTGGGGACAGACGGGGGACCAGCCCGGCCCGGAAATCCCCGAGGCTGAGGTGGGAATCATCTCCGGCGGAATCCGGACAGAAGAGAACAAAGAAATCGCCGAAGAGATGAGGAAAAAGTGCAAAACGCTCATCGCCCTGGGGTCCTGCGCTTGCTATGGCGGCCTTCCGGCCCTGGCGAATCAATTCACGGTGGATGAGATCTATGACAAGGTCTTTCGGGGTTGTGTTTCGACTGATTCAGCCGATACCCCAAATGGAGTATCACCGTTCACTGACAGGGTTTATGCTCTCCATGAAGTTATAAAAGTCGACCTCAAGCTGCCCGGCTGCCCGACAACGCCGGATATGGTCGCCGAGGCGCTGACCGCCCTCCTGGAGGGAAGACCGGTAGAGTTTCCCTCCAAAAGCGTCTGCGACGAATGCCCAACCATTCGGGAAAAGAAGGCCGTGTCCAATTTGAAAAGGCCCCTTGAATCGGTGGCTTTCGAGTACGGGAAGCCTCTTGATACGGTCCGCTGTTTTATGGAACAGGGCTTTCTGTGCAACGGCCCGGCGACAAGGTCAGGCTGCGGCGGAGCGGCGAAAACGCCCCGGTGCATCAAAGCCTACATGCCCTGCCGAGGATGTTATGGCCCTATCTCAGATAGCGCCAATCCGATGGTTGATATGATGGGCGCCCTGTCCACCATCGGCCTTGATGTCAAACAAATCCCGGACCGGGCCGCCACCTTCAACAGGTTTTCCGGGGCCGGCCGTCTGCGGCCCTTACCGAAAAGGAGCTAAGTCATGGGAAAAACACTTACTATTCAGCCAGTCACACGGATCGAGGGACACGCCAGGATCACCATCCAGCTCGATGATTCTGGAAACGTCAGCGATACCCAAGTCAATGTCCTGGAATTGCGGGGCTTTGAGAAGTTCTGCGTCGGCAAACCCGTCGAGGAGATGCCCAGGATCACTACCCGGATCTGTGGAGTTTGCCCCTGGTCTCATCACAATGCCTCCGCCAAGACGACCGATGCGGTCTTCGGAGTCGATCCGGCTCCAACCGGAAGAAAATTGAGGGAGCTGTGCAACAGTATCGCTTTCATGGAAGAGCATATCCTCCATTTCTTCTTTTTGGCGGGAGCAGATTTCGTGCTCGGACCGGATGCTGATTATAAAACCAGGAATGTCATCGGAATTATCGCGGCCGCCCCGGATATCGCCAGGAGGGTCGTCATATCCAGGCATATGGCCGCCAAGATGCTGGAGATGATCGCCGGCAAGGCCATCCACCCCGCGGCCGCAGTCCCCGGCGGATTCAGCCGTCCTCTCCTGGAGGAAGAACGAAAAGAGCTGAAAAAGATGGCCGATGAATTGCTCGAGTTTGCCAAATTCTCCATCTCCTTCGCCAAAGAGAGCCTCTTCCCGAAATATTTGGACACCATTCAATCCCTGGGGGTCCTAAAAACTGGGTACTTGGGGACGGTGAAAGACGACGGCTCGATGGACCTGTATGACGGAAAATTGAGGATGATGCAGGCCGACGGCTCTTATGAAGATTTCGATGTCAAGAACTACACCGATTATATCGGCGAGCATGTTGAGCCCTGGTCCTACCTCAAGTTCCCCTATATGAAGAAAGCGGGTGCATTCTCCATGGACCTGGATCAACCCAACGGCATTTACCGGACCAACACGCTGGCCAGGATGAATGTTGTCGACAAGATCGATACCCCCCTCGCTCAAGCTGAACTGGAAGAATTCAGGGAAAAATTCGGCCGCCCCGCCCAACAGACCCTGCTCTATAATTGGGCCAGGTTGATCGAGTTGCTCTACAATGCAGAGAACACAATCCGACTCCTCGAGGACCCCGAAATCACCAGCCCCGAAACCAGGGTCAAGGTCACGCCGCGAGCGGCCAGGGGGATTGGCAGTGTCGAAGCCCCCAGGGGAACCCTGATTCACGATTACGAAACGGATGAAAATGGACTGATCACCAACGTCAACCT
Organism: uncultured Eubacteriales bacterium; assembly: GCA_964408495.1. Taxonomy (GTDB): domain Bacteria; phylum Acidobacteriota; class Aminicenantia; order Aminicenantales; family UBA8522; genus UBA8522. The sequence continues at coordinate 1,435 of CAYOZW010000202.1, read as the reverse complement.
GATCGTCGGCACTACCCACAATAATGCTCCCATCAACATGTCGGTCAAAAGTGCCGCCAAAGACCTGATCAAGGACGGCAAATACGACCAGGGGATCCTGAACACGGTCGAAATGATGATCCGGGCCCATGATCCCTGCTTGTCCTGTGCCACGCACACCTTGGACGGGAAGATTGGTGTTAAGGTTCAGATTGTTGGTCCAGAGGGAGATGTCCTAACGACGTTCTCCAACGTTGGAAGATAGACCCGATCATCGTCCGCGCCTGCTGGAGTTCGTTCTGTGTCCAGTGTGTTGGCTTGCCTATAGAGATGTGCGTCTGCACCGGCGGATCACCCGGACTGGCGGTATCGAGTCTCGCCAACCAAACCAGGAGAACGGCCAAGCCTTTCGGCTGAGAGATGGAATACCTCCCCGTTTACTGTGGAAAAGAAATCCTTATTGCCGGCTGTGGAAATAAACTTTTTGGTGATGATGGATTCGGCCCCGAAGTCATCGAATATCTGCTGGACCGCTACGAAATCCCGGATAACATATGTCTCCTGGACGTCGGCACCGGTATCAGAAAGATATTGTTCACGATCTCACTGAGCGAGCCCCGGCCCAAGGTTATCGTGATCATCGATGCCGTGGACAAGGGAAGAAAACCGGGTGAGATTTTTGAGATCACCCTCGATGAAATTCCCCACGAGAAAATCGATGACTTTTCGATGCATCAGGTCCCTTCATCGAACCTTTTAAAGGAATTACAGGATTTATGCGCGGTCAAAGTGAGAGTGCTGGCCTGCCAGATAAAGTCGATCCCGGAAACAATGCAAGCGGGGCTGTCCGGACCACTCAGGAAGGCGGTGCCCCTGCTGGCCCAAAAGATCGCCGCCGAATATTTTCGCGATTGACTTTTGGGCAGATGAGTAGTTACCATATGATTCCATAATGACTTTAAAAGAAATCAAAGAAATCCTTGAGGCCGAGGTCATAACGGGCCATGACCGCCTCGATCAAGAAATCTCGGCGGCCGGGGCATCCGACCTGATGAGTGACGTCCTGGCCTTCGGCAAACCCGGGATCCTCCTCCTCACCGGCTTGTCCAACTCTCAATCGGTCAGGACGGCCAACATCATCGACGCCAAAGCCATTGTCTATGTGAGGGGCAAGAAGCCGGACCAGGAGGGGATAGAACTGGCCAAGGGAAAAAACATCCCCATTCTTTCGACCAAATTCTTGATGTACAGGGCCTGCGGCCTTCTCTTCAGCCACGGCCTCATGGGAATCGGAGTCCCTGGTGCCTGAAACAGCCATGAGCGACGAAAATAGCTTCTCCCAACGTTTTGAAATAAGAGGCGGCGATTTCAGCAATGCCGGAAAGCCCTCCACCAGCATCAAGGAAACCCTCCAAGAGATCGGCATTGATCCCGCGATCATCATCCGGGCGTCCAT
>CAYOZW010000201.1:0-6180 GCA_964408495.1 uncultured Eubacteriales bacterium | reverse complement strand
TGGGGATATTAATCGGAGAGACCATCTCCCACTACAAAATCCTCGAGAAGATCGGGGAAGGCGGGATGGGGGTGGTCTATAAGGCCGAGGATACGAAGCTCAAGCGCCTGGTGGCGTTGAAATTTCTGCCCCCTGAGATGAGTCTCTACGCTGACGCCAAGCATCGCTTCATCAGGGAGGCCCAGGCCGCCGCCTCACTGGATCATCCTAACATAGGCACGATTTTCGAGATCAACGAGGCCGACGGCCAGACCTACATCGCGATGGCTTTTGTGAAGGGCAAAAGCTTGAAGGGAAAGATCTCATCAGGACCCATGGATCTAAAAGAGACCATAGGAATCGTCTCCCAAATCGCTGCGGGGCTCAAGCATGCCCATAGCAGGGGGATCGCCCACCGAGACATCAAACCTGGAAATATTATGCTCACAGAAGAAGGCCAGGCGAAGATCATGGATTTCGGGCTGGCCAAGCTCATCTGGGGCGCCGACCTGACCAAGACGATGGCCGTCATGGGGACGCCCGCCTACATGTCGCCTGAACAGGCAAGAGGCGAACCCGTTGATCACCGCACGGATATCTGGTCACTGGGTTGCGTGCTTTTCGAGATCCTCACCGGCGAGCGGCCCTTTTCAAGCGAGCATGAACACGCGTTGCTTTATGCGATCCTCAACGAGTCGCCTCGGTCCATCTCTGATCTGCGAAAGGATTTGCCTCATCAACTCGGCATGATCATCCAAAGATGCCTGGAGAAAGATCCCAGAAATCGATACCAGGAGGTCGCCGAGTTGGCCAAGGATCTGAAATCCCTTGAACAGCCCGCTCAAGAGGAGCCGAAATCCTCCATCGCCGTCCTCCCCTTCCTCAACATGAGCGCCGATCCTGAGAATGAATACTTCAGCGATGGGCTGGCCGAGGAATTGATCAACGCCCTGACCAAAATACGGGACCTGCGTGTCGTCGCCCGGACGTCTTCCTTCGCCTTTAAAGGCGAAAAAATCGATATCCGGGAAGTCGGAGCGAAACTCAACGTAAAGACTCTTCTCGAAGGAAGCGTCAGGAAGGCGAGCCGACGCCTCCGGATCACGGCCCAGCTCATCAATGTTAGGGATGGGTATCACCTCTGGTCGGAACGCTTTGACCGCGAGATGGAAGACATCTTCGCCATCCAGGATGAAATCACGGAGAGAATCGTCGCTAAATTGAAAGCGGAGCTCCTGCCCCCAGAGGGCTCCGTTCGGACAAGGCGCCCCCCCAACATCGAGGCTTACGACCAATATCTTAGAGGACGCTATTATGCGAACAAGTTCCTGATCGATAAGGCCATCGAGCACTATGAGCAAGCGATCGCTCTGGACCCTGATTGTGCTCCCGCCCATGCTTCACTCGCCGAAGCCTATGTTCTTCTGTCCATCGGGTTTGACGTTCTCCCGAGCCGAGAGGCCATGCCGAAAGCGAGAGAAGCGGCAAAGAAAGCGCTCGAGATCGATCCAACGCTGGCCGAAGCTCATGTTTCGCTGGGAATGGTCGCCATGTGCTATGATTGGGACCGCAAAGCGGCCATGAAACACTTTCAAAAGGCCATCGCGCTCAACCCCAATTCAGCGGCCGCCTATCAGGGGATGGAGATGCTCTGGACCTATCTTGAGGGAGACCTCGACCAAGCTCAGGCAGCGATCGAGCGGGCCCAGGAGCTGGATCCGATGAATCTCCTCGTCAAGACCCGGGTTGGCTTTATTTATATCTTCAGGCGAGATTATGACCGGGCCGTTCAATTTTTCCAGAACCTCCTCGAGCTTGAACCAAATCTTCCGGTGGCCTACCTCGGCCTTATGGAATCCTACGGCCGTTGGGGTCTGCTCAATGAATCCCTGGCTGCCGGAGAAAAAGCGATTGAACTTCTGAGACCATCAAGAGTTTCCGGGGCGAATCTCGGGGTGCTCGGTTTCTATTCAGCTCAGGCCGGGAAGAAGACCCGGGCTCGCCAACTCCTCGACGAACTCGAAAGCCGCGCAAAAACAGGGTATGCTTCGAACTTCTGGATAGCGACGATTCACCACGGCCTTGGTGAAAAAGACCGGGCCTTCCAATTATTCGAAAAGTGTTTCGAGGAACGTGACGGCAACATGTTTTATATCATTGGTTTTCCGTCGTTCGATTCGGATGACCCGCGCTTCGAAGCCCTCCTCAAAAAAATGAACCTCGAGAATTTGCTCGAAACAAAACCCTGGCAGCGCGAATATTCTCGAAAAGTCTGAAAAGAGGATACTCATGTATATTCCAAAAAAACGCAGGCACGTTTTTATCGGGCTTCTTCTCCTCACGACCTTTGCCGCCTGCGCCGGATCTCCTAAGGAGACGGCAGGAAATTCCGAAATAAAGGATGATGGACTTGTCGGGACATGGCGGTTTATTTCCATGGAGGCGCGCAGCCCGAAAGGAAAAGTCATCTATCCTTATGGGATAAGTCTGTTCGGTCGCTTGATCTACACGGCAGACGGTTTCATGTCTGTGCTCCTCATGAATCCCGATCGCCCCCGCTTTTCCAGCGACGATCCGATGGCCGGGACAAGTGATGAAATCGAGGCAGCCTTCCGGGGGTTCGATGCTTACTGTGGAACTCACACCATAGACACGCAGCGAGCGACGGTCACCCACCACATCCAGGCCTCCAAATTCCCCAACTGGATCGGCACGGACCAAGTGAGGTCATTCGAAAGCCGAGACGGCCGGTTGACTCTCAAGGCCGATATCGACATGCGCGGCGAGACATGGAAATTCGAGGCGGCTCTAGAAAAAATCCGCCCGGTGAAGAAATAAGCGATGTGAACAAGAGCGAGCCCGCCTCGGGCCCGTCTATAGGCTCAGACTCAGAGCGCGTTCGACGGGAAGCACCAGGTGTTCGAGGTCGGCCTTTAAAACCTCTTCAGATCCCGGCGACGACGACGTCGCTGAAGACCAGGCCCGGGAACCGCTGCGAAGAATACGGATAGGGATCGTTGGCCGCTTCCGCGAGCCTCAGCCAGATCTTGAGGTGGTTGTCGGCGATGTTCATCTCCGAGACGGGATGAACGACCTCACCCTTGTCGAAGAGCTGCCCCGTAATTCCAATCGACGTATCGCCCGTGGTGGAGTTGGAATTCCCACCGATGAACCCGGTGATGAAGATGCCCCGGCCGAGGCCCTTCATGATCTCCTTGACCGAGCGCTTTCCCGGGGGGATGATCAGGTTGCTGGGACTTCCCGTCGTCGGCGCCCAACCCAGCTTCCGGCCGTAGTACCAATCGATGTAAAACTCCTTCAGGACGCCGGCGTCCATCATGACCCTTTTCTTGAGCGTCATCCCCTCGCCGTCGAACGTCCCGCTGCCCAGGGCTCCGGGAATGAACGGATCGTCGATGAGAGTCAGCACCCGGCTGCCCACTTTCTGACCCTTCTTATCGGCCAGGAAGGATTGTTTCTGCTGGATGCTCCGGCCGAACATGGCCTGCAGGAACCCGCCGCCGAAACGGCTGACGACACGGTTCTCGATGATGACCGGCAAAGTCGCTGTCTTGATTTTTTTTGCCCCAAGAAGACCCAAGGCGCGCTCCGCGGCCTCGGCGCCGATATCCTCCGGCTTGGGCAGCGCTTTGCGACTCAAGGTCACAGCCCCAGCGTTTTCCGCCGGCCTCCGGTCGCCTTCGTCCCGGACCGTCATTTGGACCCCGCCGAAGAAAACCGAAGCCTCCTGGTAACCGTCGAAACCGTTGCTGGTCATCAGGAGTTGTTCTGAACGGCTGTCATAACAGCGGGCGGTAACGGAAATGACCTTGTCGCCGCCCTTGGCCAGGCAACTTCCTTCCATCGCTTTGACGAAACTGTGCCGGCTCTCAGGTGTCACTTTTTCATAATCAGGATCATACTGCTTAAGGTCGACCGTCACCCGGCCCTGGTAGTGCTTCGGGTCAGGGAGGGTCCGGAACGGGTCTTCGGCCAGAAGCTTGGTCGAGGCGACGGCGTTTCCGATAAAGGTTTTTAGGGTTTCCGGACGCAGGTCCGAGGTGCTCTGGCTGGAATATCGATTATTCACGAAGATCTCTACGCGCAGCCCTTTTGTCGCCGCTTCCTTGATATTCTCCGGCTTGCGGTCCCGGTAGCTGATCTCGACGAATCGATCGCCGCCGACGGAGACGCGACAGTCGTCTGCACCCGAGGATTTGGCGATTTTGATCGCCTTCTCGGCCAGGTCATAAAGTTCTTTTTTCATAATCATTCTCCTCTTCTCAGCTCCTAGTCCCGCCGACGGTCAACGATTTGACTAAGGCGCTCGGCTGGCCGAACCCGACGGGAACCGCCTGTCCGGCTTTGCCGCAGGCTCCGGCCCCGCCCTGGTAAAACTCGAAGTCATTGGCCAGCATAGTGATGTTGGCCAGCATCTTCGGGCCGTTGCCCATGATGTTGACGTCTTTGATCGGAGCGCCGAGCTTCCCGTTTTCGATCAGGCGTCCCTGGGAAACGAAGAAGGCGAAGTCGCCCTCGCCGATCTTCACCTGGCCGTTGGCGACATCCTCGACATAGATTCCTTTGCCAGCCGTTTTGATGACATCCTCAGGCGACGCCGGCCCGGCAAGCATATAGGTGTTGCGCATCCTGGGGACCACGTAATGTTCATAGCTTTCCCGGCGCCCGTTGCCCGTCGGCTTGACGCCGTAAAACCGGGCCGAGATCTTGTCATGGAGGTAGCCGGTCAGGATGCCCTTATCGACCAGGACGGTCTTCTGCCCAGGCGTGCCTTCGTCGTCGAAATTGATCGACCCGGTTAGGTTTGGAACCGTGCCGTCGTCGATGATGGTCACGAAGGGCTCGGCGACCTTCTTGTCGAGCATGGTGCAGTAGGTCGAGATCTTCTTCCGGTTGAAGTCCGCCTCCATGCCGTGGCCGATGGCTTCGTGGAGCAGGATTCCGGTGATCCCCGGACCGAGCACGACGGGCATCTCTCCCGCCGGCGGCTGGATGGCCTCGAAAAGGATGACCGATCGATCGACGGCTGTCTGGGCCAGCGTATCGACCAGCGAGGGAGTGTAATAAGAAAACTCTCGTCGTCCGCCGAAGTTCCAGCCGGACCGTTCGCGCTTGCCGTTCTTCTCGGCGACCACGGTCGCAGCCATGAAACTCCGCGGCTGCAGATCCTCAGCCTTGACTCCGTCGCTCGTGACCACCAGGATGCGTTTCTGCTGGTCATGGAAAATGACGTTGACCTTTATGACCAGGGGAGAGCGGGCGAAGCACTTGTCGTTGACCGACTGGACCAGGGGAAGCTTAGCCTCGAGTGGAACAGAGGAAAACAGGGTTTTCACCGGATAATAGTTTTTGGTTTCCAAAGAAACGAACTTTTTGGCCGGCTCTTTGCCCGAGGCGTCGGCGATCGTGGCGGCCGTCGAAGCGGCGGCCCGCATGGCTTTCTCGCTCAGGTCCTGGGTGAACCCGTAGCCGACCTGGTCACCCTTGACTGTCCGGATGCCGACACCCAGGGCCACATCGGAGGCCGCCCGGTTGACCTTCCCATCCTCAAGAATCAGATAATTGCTGATGGTGTGTTCGAAGAAGAGGTCGGCGAAATCGCCGCCCTTGGCCAGCGCCTCGGCCAGAACCTTGCGGCACATGGCATCCGTGATGCCAAATTCCCGTTTAAAATAGCCTGCGGCTTCGGCCTCGGCGAAGGAGTACCATCCCCTTGATAGGATCGTCGGGACGGCGATCGTCGCCGCGGCCGCCGTGGCGCCTGTTTTCAGAAAAGAGCGCCGGGTGATTTTTTTCATAGAAACCTCCCTGATAGTATTCGACGGCATATATCTAGCAATACGAAACAACCCGGAAAAGGTTGCGAAATTTCCCTGAAGCGGATCCCCTCGAGAAACGCTTCGGGAAGGCAGAATCTTCGAGGTCGCATTCACATCTCCAAATTGTCCATTATAAAAACCACCCCTAGGAAGATATTCCTATCCATTGTTGATTTTTCGGCACTGTTTTGGGGATAATCAATCGGCCCTCGTTCATTGAGACAATTGATAGAGATATTCATGATCGGGTCTCTTTGGTATTGGGTCTAGGATGGGAGACTTATTTTGGGCCCTGAAAAGCCCCTAAACAGACAGGGAGCTGAGTTTATAACATGAGAAGCAATACAAGGTACAGCGTGCT
>CAYOZW010000200.1:0-6230 GCA_964408495.1 uncultured Eubacteriales bacterium | reverse complement strand
TATCCCTTTTATTATTGGTATTATGCGACCCGGGTGATGCTCTTCACCGGAGGCTCTGACTGGCAGATCTGGAAAGACTGGATGTGCCGTTTCCTCGTCGACCACCAGAACGAGGATGGGAGCTGGAGCGGCGAGCAGGAGGAGGCAGATGTCGGTCCGATTTACACGACCGCGCTAGGGGCCATGATGCTTGAATTTTGCTGCGGCTACCTGCCGGCCTATATGCCCAAGCCGCCCCAGGCGCCCGAGGTGACTGCTCTTCGCGTCATCTACGAAAAAGAAGCCGCCCCTGAAACGGCCAAGAATATCGAGATCATCTTCGACGCCTCGAACTCGATGTGGGGACAGATCGGCGGCGAAGCCAAAATCACCATCGCCCGGAAGGTCCTCGCCCAGATCATCAACGGCCTGCCGGATTCGCTGAGCGTCGGCCTTCGGGTTTACGGCCACAGATACGGGCTGAACGATCCCAAGGCCTGCACAGACACCGAACTTCTTATCCCTATCGGCCCGATCGCCAAGTCCCAGCTTGTCGATACGGTTAACCAGATCCAACTTAAGGGCAAGACACCACTTGTGCTGAGTGTGCTCGAGGCCATCAAGGACTTCGAAAAGATCGCCAACGGCAGCATCATCCTGATCACCGACGGCATCGAAAGCTGCGGCGGCGACATCAACTCGATCGCCGCGGCCATCAAGAAATCGAACCTCGACCTTAAGGTGAACATCGTCGGGTTCTACATAACAGAGAAAGAAGCGCGGGCGGAGCTCGAAACGATCGCTGGCTCCACGGGGGGAATTTATCTGGATGCTAAGGACACCGGTGAGCTTTTGTCGGCCGTTGAACAGACGCTCCGGGTCGAATTCCAGGTTCTCGATGATAAAGGCCAAGTGATAGGCAAGGGCGTGGTCGGCGGAGAGGCGGTCAAACTCAAAGAGGGCTCATACATCCTCCGCATCCTGCTGACCCCGCGACCTATTGAGATCAAAGTAACCATAAAAGCGGGCGAAGGGGTGACCTATACGCTTCGAAGAACCGGTGACAGGTGGACCCTCAACTAGACCAAAAGGAGGTACGGATGACAGGAAATCGGACACGGGGAGGATTTTATCATCTCGGCCTTTTCTCCTTTCTGATTTTTTTGCTCCTTCTTCAGCCGGTCCGGGCCCAGGTCAAACCCGAGACCGAGCCGAACGACAACCGCGAGCAGGCGCAGGAGATCCGCGTCGGCGATACGGTGGAAGGCCAATTTCATAAGGATGGCGACAACGATTGGTACAAGCTGATTGTCGATCAGCCGGGAAAGAACTATCTCCGCGTCGACCTCGGCGCCTTTCCGGACTTGGACACGTACCTGTATCTTTACGATGCGCAAGGCCGACTGCTTGTCCAGGTCAACGATACGCGCGCCGGCCAGCCAGAATCCATAGCCAGTTTTCCGGTGGAACTCGGAACCTATTTCATCCGGGCCTCCGGGCATGGAAAAGTCGCCCCGGAAAAATACCGGCTCAGCGTCAAGATCACCGGACCCTGGCATGAAGGAGAGGAATCAGAACCCAACGACCGGCGCGAGAACGCCACTGAGATAGCTCTCGGCGAGAGTGTCTCCGGCCATTTCAACCGCCGTGGGGATACAGACTGGTTTCTTCTCCCCGCCCGGCCCGAAAAGAGTTTTGTCCACATCGAGCTGTCGGGCGTGGCCGGAGTCAACAGCCGGTTCACCTTGCGAGACGCGGAAGGAAAAAGCATCTGGACAATCGATGATAACAGGGAAGGCGGGTCCGAATCTCTGGTTCATCACACCGTCGGCCCGGCCGCTTCCTATATCGAAGTTTACGGGAATGAAAGAAACACGGAGACCGAATATGCCTTGAGCGTCAAAGTCGAAGGCCCCTGGCAGGATGGCTGGGAATTCGAGCCCAACGACAGAAAAGAGGAGGCCACCGAGCTCAAGCTCGGCCAAAGCGTCCAGGGTTACTTCCAACGAAGGGGCGATTATGATTATTTTCGGCTCACCATCGACCAGCCCGGAAAAAACCTCATCCAGGTCGACCTGACCGCCGTCCCCGAAGTGGGGACGAGGATGGAACTGCTGAGCACGGAGGGAAAGCAGATTTGGCGGGCCGACGACAGGGGTAAGGGCGAGCCCGAATCGATCTTCCCGTTTCCGGTGTCCCCGGGAACATATTATCTTTCGTTATACGGAGATGCCAAGAATATCACGGACAAATATACTCTCAGCCCGAAACTTGTCGGGCCGTGGCGGGAGGGCATGGAGTCCGAGACCAACGATGCGGCTGAATCGGCCGACGAAATCTCATTCGGCCAAACATACCAAGCCCGGATCAACAAGAAATATGACCAGGATTATTACAAACTCGTCATCCATGAGGCGGGCGAAGATATCGCCGTTTTGGAGATATCAGGTGTTCCCGAGGTGAGATGGGATCTCCAGCTCCTCGATGCCCAGGAAAAACGGCTCAATCGGGCAACCTCCGGACGGCCCGGTGAGGGCGAAGAGATCGTCAAGATGAGGTTCAAACCAGGAACCTACTACCTGAGAACCTCGCTCGCCGGAGGTCAGAACATCGGCGCTGAGTATTCTCTCTATGTCGGTAAACCCAGAAGGCCGCCGGCGACAGCAGAAGAGGTCCAGCTGGCGCTCACGAAAGCCCTGGACTATCTCGCTTCCACCCAGCGCAAAGACGGCTCCTGGGAAAGATACGAACAGGCCTACACGGGGCTATCCATCATGGCCTTCGTCGGCGGCAAGTGCGTCCAGAAAGATTATTCGGCCAACGTCAAAGCGGCTCTCGACTTCTTGAAATCCAAATACACACCGAGCTCCAAGTATCCCCCGGGTTCAAGGGACACGGACTATCGCGGAGGTTCGTTCGGCACGCAGGAGATGTATCAGCATGCCATCGCCACGCTGGCCGTGATCGAGGCGCTCGTGGATCTCGATGACGAGAGCCTGGAACCCATCGCCCGGGAGGCGGTTCAGTTGATCCTCCGCTCCCAGAATACGGAACATAAGCCCGAGACATTGAAAGGACCCATTCAACCTGACTCCCGCGCCTACGGAGGGTGGCGTTACAGTCCGGACAGCACGGATTCCGACATTTCTTTAACGGGCTGGCAGGTCCTTACCCTTAAGGCTGCGGTGAACGCAGGCTTCACTGTCCCTGATTATGTGTTTCCGACGGCAGCCGGTTTTGTCAGGTCTCTCCAAGGTAAAAATGACGGGTCGTTCAGGTACGACTCTCCTGGCGACGCAGGATCATCCTGTGCCCGCGCCGGGATGGGTGCGCTCTCCCTTCAGCTCTCCGGGTATCCCAAGGACCCGATGATCCCCCCCGCCATCCGCTTCATGCAGGACTATCCTCCCCGGTGGAACGTCGAAGAACCCGGCAACGGCTATCCGTTCTATTACTGGTATTACGGGACGCGCGTCATGTACCTGGCCGGCGGCGACGACTGGCGGATCTGGAAAGACTGGATGTGCCGGTTTCTCGTCGACCATCAGAACGAAGATGGAAGTTGGGATGGCGCCCAAAGCGAGCAGAGCCTGCATGTCTACAGGGCAGCCCTCGGTGCTCTGATGCTGGAGTTCTGCTGCGGCCATGTTCCGATCTACATGTCGCCGGTCAAACGGCTCGGGTCGGGAACGATCAAAGTGGAATTCGAAAAGGGCGCGGAAAAAGAGACCTCTAAAAACGTCGAGATCATCATGGACGCGTCCAACTCGATGTGGGGCCAGATCGCCGGTGAAGCGAAGATCACCATCGCCCGCAAGGTCCTGACTCAGATCATCAACGGGCTGCCGGAGTCCATGAACGTCGGTTTGCGCGCCTACGGCCACCGCTATGGCCTCAACGACAAGCGGGCCTGCACCGACACCGAACTCCTCGTTCCCATCGGGCCTCTGGCCAAGGCCCAGCTGATCGACACCGTCAACAAGATCCAGCTCAAGGGCAAGACGCCCCTCGTCCTGAGCGTTCTCGAGGCGATCAAGGATTTCGAAAAGCTCCCCAACGGGTCGGTCATCCTCGTCACCGACGGGATCGAGAGCTGCGACGGGGACATCATGTCGATCGCCCCCGCCATCAAGAAGTCCGGCTTAGAACTCAAGGTCCACATCGTCGGGTTTGACATCAAGGAGAAGGAGTCGCGCGAGCAACTCGAGGCCATCGCCAAATCCACCGAGGGCCGGTATCTTGACGCCAAGAACGCCGGGGAGCTTCTTTCGGCCCTGGAGCAGACTCTCCAAGTTGAATATGTTCTCTTGAACGAAAAGGGCGAAGAGGCGGGCCGGGGGATCGTCGGCGGTGAGGAAGTCAAGCTCAAGGAAGGCACCTATACGCTCCGCGTCCTGCTCGCCCCGCAGCCTTTGGAGGTGAAGATCGCGGTCAAGCCGGACGGCCGATCGGTCTGTGTCCTGAAAAAAGAAGCGGGGGCCTGGAAGCTCGGCTGTTGACCGGCCGGACGGTCAATCGTTGCCCAGAGCGACGGCGAACAGGAACCAAGAGGCGTGGGGCAGCCACTGTTCCGTCCAACGCCAGTCGTCGTCCTTGCCGGTGACTCCAAAGTGGAGGTTGTAGTCGATATCCTCTTCGTCTGTGTAGCCCGCCGTGATCCCGTTCGAAATCCCGCCGGGGGCATTCATGTATTCGTAAGAATCGAAGAACATGTACTCGGGGTTGTTCCTCCCCCGGCCGTAGAGCATGCAGCTGTCGAAGGGGTTGAGGCCGAGGATCCAGTTCAGCTGGTCCTGGGCGAAGGCCTTGATCCCGGCCTGGAATTTCGGGTCGTCGGAGAAGATTCTCGAAGCCAGCCGGGCCGCGGCGGCCAGCGAGCCCAACCGGGCGTTCTCCCCTTGCCACCAGGGAGCCGTTTCCGTGTCGTGGGGGAAGAAGAAGCTCGTCCGGCGGGCACCGTTCCGGCTTTGGACAAACTGACGGCTGTAGCCGAAAGGATTGGCCACTTCTGCGGTCACCGCAAGCTCAAAGGTCATCGACCGCCGGGCGGCGGCGCGGACCTCCTCTTTCATGGCGGAGTCGGCAATCTCGAAATAGTTCATCAAGCTGACCAGCGGCAGCCCGGCATCGACCGGGTGGAAGAAGGGCCGGTCGCCGTTGTCGGCCCGCCAGTAGTCTTTATATTGTCCACCGGTTGTCAGCCTGTCGATCAACTTCCGGGCGCGTTGAGTAGCGGCATCCTTGTACTTATCATCTTTCGTCGCCCGAAAGAGTTCTGTTGCGGCCATCAGGGTGCAATAATCGTCGACGATGTTTTCCCGGCCGTCATTGGTGAAGGACAGATTGTTTTTCTCCAGGAAGCCGAAGGCGTCTTCGGCCGCCCTGAGGTAATCGGCGGGAGCAAAGTCTCCGGATATTCCGAGGCCGGCCGCGAGCGCCAGGGCGGCGATGGCCATTCCACCCCCTTCGCGGTACCCGGCTTCATAGGAAGCCTGGTCCGGAATATTCGTCTTCCCATAGTCCCGGAATTTGTCCTTGGTCTCGGGAGTCAGGATGATATGGCGCGTGGCCTTGGCTGTGATCATCCGGTCCTCAGGCTTTTTTTCCGGGCCCCGGCCCGAGACGGTGATATAGAATGATCCGGCCGGATCCTTCATCCGGACCAGGAAGTCGGCCCCGAAAAGCCCCTCGTCAAGCAACCGCCGGAGATACTGTTTGAAATAGGGATCGCCCCGGCGGCTTAACTCGCGCTGGGAGGCCAGGAGGCTCCAGACAGTAAACGGGATCTGCTGGGGATTGAAATAGGTCGAATAGGAGAGATGGGAAAGATGTTTTCCGTAGTCTCCGGTGGCGTCATACCAGCCGCCGTGAACATCCATGGTCACTCCCTCTCGACCTTCGATCTTCATGGTCCGGTCGGCCCGGTCGAGCAGCCCGGATGAGCGTTGGCTCTTGAAATAATAGACGATGTCCGACAGGGCGCTCCTCTCCAGGACATTCTTCCGGACGAGAAAGGGACCGGAGCGGACCGTTCCCTTGGGGGAGGAGCATTCGATATGATAGATTCCTTCCTGGGCGACGGCGCTGAAATCGACCGTCCAGAAATGCCAGTCCTTCCAGTTTTTGACCGGGCCGATAGAGACAGGGGTTCCGGATAGAACGACCCTTCCCATCTCCGTCTCGACAACCTTGAATCTGTCCACCCGGTCCTCCGGGCCGCTCTGGATAACCGCCCGCTTCGCGCCGGCCAG
>CAYOZW010000199.1:0-6299 GCA_964408495.1 uncultured Eubacteriales bacterium | reverse complement strand
CCCCAGACCCTGACCGGATCGATCGGCGTCCTTGGAGGCAAGTTCAGCCTGGCCGGACTCTACGATAAGCTGGGAATTACCGCTGAAAAGATGACCTTCGGACGCAGGGCCGACCTGTTCTCCACCTTTCGCCCTTTTGGTCCGGAGGACCGTAAACTCTTGAAGGAACAGATCCTCTGGACCTACGATAAGTTCCTCAGCAAGGCCGCCGAAGGCCGCAATCTCTCCCGGGAGGACGTCGACAAGGTCGGCCGGGGGCGCGTCTGGACCGGGCGCCAGGCTAAGGAGATCGGGCTGGTCGATGAACTGGGCGGCCTGAACAAGGCCCTGGACCTGGCCAAGGAGCTGGCCGGAATTCCTGCTGAAGAGAAAGTCAGACTGATCGTTTGGCCGAGAAAAACAACCCTTTTCGGAACTCTGTCAGGACGGATGGATATCAAGGCCTTGCAGCCTTCAGCTTTTGATCCGCACGGCCTGCTGCGAACGCTGGAAATCCTGCAAAAAGAGAATCCCTGGGCGGTCATGCCCTTTTGGCTCCCGACTGACTGATGTCCTGGACGTTGCGCCGGAGTCATCCGGCTTTCGCTCGGCCTTCTTGTCAATAGGCATACGTCTTTGGGCAGATCGTCTTGAATTCGCAGAGCCGGCAGTTGTGATAATCGGGTCGGGCGACAAACCGCTGGTTCCGGATGCCCTCTGCCGTTGCTCTCACTTTGTTCCAGGCCCGTTCGGTCTCCTTTGCTCCTTTAGCGGCGTATCCGACCAGGTCCGATTCCAAGAAATAGAGTTCCGTCCCGAGGAGAGGTTCTTCTTGGGTCCTGACGAAGGAAAGGGCGTAGAGGTCCATCTGGAGGCTGTCCGCCGTCCTTTTGTCTGCCTCTTTCTGGTTCTTGACTTGGGTGGCCTTGAAATCGCAAATGACGGCTCCTTGCGGACCGATGTCGACCCGATCCCATCGTCCGATGAACCGGATTCCGTCCTGCTGCCACTTGAAGTTTTTTTCCAGATAGGTCGGATGTTGTCCTGCTGATTCTTCCCGCCGAAAAAAACGTTTCAGGGCTTGCCGCCCCGCTTTTTTTCTCTGGGCCTCATGCTCGCGGCTGAGGAATCCTTCATTGATCCACTGTTTTTTGTACTCCAGAAGGAGTTCCTTCTCGCCGACTTTTTCGCCGGCCATCCTTTTCATGAGGTAGGCATGGATGACGCTGTGGAGGACCCGGCCGAAAACCAGAGAATGATGGGGAGGAACGGGAATCCGCCAAATATGCCGAAACTGGTACTTGAGCGGGCAGACCTGGTAATCCTCAACCTGGAAATAGCTTAGGGTGAGAATGTCCTTGACCTTGAGCCGAGGCGGAACACGGACCGCCGAGGCTCCTTCGCCATAGCGGCTGATCTCCTCAAGGGCCGAAGCACGCTGGACCTCCTCAGGCTGCTTGGGAATGTCCAGGGCTTCCAAGACGAACGGGCTCACTTTTTTCAGGCGCCTGAGCCCGTAATCTTTTGCCCAGGTCAGGTAGAGATCTCTTTTTGCCCGGGTCATGCCGACATAAAAAAGTCGTCTTTCCTCCCGGAAAGATCCGATATCCGAGGCCTCGCCCCCGGTCCCGGAACCGCCGGCGGAGGGGAGCCTTTCTTTCAGGATGTCACCCGGGAACGGGATCTTCTCCCGTTTCTCCCGTCCAGGGAAACGGTCGGCGATCAAGCTGACCATGAAGACGACCTCGAATTCAAGGCCCTTGGCCTTGTGGACGGTCAGGACATTGACCGCCTCTTCCTCCAGCTCGGCCTCGGCCGTCGCCGGATTGTCTCCGACCTCCTGGAGGAGGTCGAGATGCTGGGCGAAAGTTTGGATAGAATCGTTTTCCACGACTTCAGAGAAATTCTTGATCTTTTCGAAGAAGAGCCGGAGATTCTTGATCTTCAGCTCGGCGTTAAGGCTTCCGGATTCAACGAGCGCCTTAATATAGCCCGTCTTTTCGAGAAAAGCAAAGACCACTTGGCCGGCGTTCTTGGTGTCGGAGAGGCGGACGAAATGAAGCAGGTCCTGGAAAATCCTTCGTATGCTCTCGACGGCTTCGGGCTTGACATCCAGGGTCAGGTCCCCCTGAGCGATCTCTCGGAAAACGCCGTGAAGCGGCATATTTTTCTTCCGGGCATATTGGGAGGCAGCCGTCAAGCTGTAGAGGTCCATTCGATAGATTTCGGAATGGGCCAGAAAAAAAAGGCTTCGGCTGTCCTCGAAATCGGTCAACGCCCTAATGAAAGAAACGAGGAGTTTGACCTCCTCCTGAGAATAGAGGCCCCGGCTTCCCGAAAACCGGAAAGGAACCTGCTTCATGTTCAAGGCCCGCAGGAAGGCGTCGGCATCGGCGTTCCGTCGGACAAGGATGGCCATCTTTCCCGGCCCGATTCCCGCTTTCCATTTTTCCCGGATGAGCTCGGCGACGCGGTCGGCCTCATGGGAAACAGTATCAAACTGGAGGAGCTGGATGCTCCTGGCGGGATCGGGGAGAGAAGAAACGAGCTTCTTATCCTCCTTGGATTGATATTCCAGCCGGAAAGGGTTGTTGTGCTGGATCAGGGCATAGGCGGAATCGAGGATCTGCTGGGTCGAACGATAGTTCTTGGTCAGGATGACTTTTTTCAGCTTGACCTTCCGTACCTTATAGTAGTCTTTGAAGGTCAGGATATTAGCCAGAGAGGCCCCCCGAAAACGGAAGATGCTCTGGTCATCGTCTCCCACGACGGTGAGGTTGTTATGGCGGGCGGCCAGGAGCTTGAGCAGCTCGAACTGGATGTAATTCGTGTCCTGGAATTCATCGACGAGGATATACCTAAATTTAGTCTGGAATTCCGCGAGGACAGATGGTCTTTTCCGAAACAACTCAACGACCAGCCGGACCTGGTCCTCGAAATCGATTTTTCCCTCTTTTTTAAGGAACGTCTCGTAGGCGCCGTAAACCTGGGCCACCTCCAAATGCCTGAGGGCGCTTTCTTTGTCCGCGGGATCGCCGGCCCGGTCTTTCAGACTGCCGGCGTAGTGGAGATATTCCTCCGGGCTGATATCCTCCTGTTTGAGCTTCTTGATCGTATCCAGCAACTCCTGGATATGCCGGGTCGGGACACTGAGAGGACGATAGTAATCAAGGGGGAGGCGGAAGAGCCTTTCCCGGAAAAAAATGGCCTGCTCGACGTCGTCCAGGAGCCTGAAATCAGGCGGATAGCCGAGGTCAAGCGCGAAATTCCGCAGAACCCTCTCTCCAAACGAGTTGAAAGTGCTGATCTCGACAAAGGAGTAGCTATAAGGGATGAGCTGGTCGACTCTCTCTTCCATCTCGTTGGCCGCTTTTTCGGTGAAGGTCACTGCCAGGATCTCTTCCGGTCTGGCCATCTTTGCAGCGATGAGGTAGGCGATCCGCTGGGTGATGACCCGGGTTTTTCCTGTGCCGGCGCCGGCGATGATGAGGAGAGGCCCGGTCCCATGGACCACCGCGCTTTTCTGTTCAGGATTGAGGTCTTTGAGCAGGTCTTGGGTTTCTTGGAGCCGCGGCCTCAACGCTTCTCTTCTTTTTTCTTAACGATAACCTTTTCTTCGGGCTTGATCAGCCAGAGTTTCTCGCGGGCCTCTTTCTCTACGGCCAGCGGATCTTTCCGAAGCTCCTCGATCTCCTTCTGGAGCTCGATTTTCCTGGCCTCGAGGCTTTGAACCTCTTGGAGCAACGCCTCGTAGTTCTTTCTCACCCGGTAGATTTCGATAAGCCCTTTCTTGCCAAAAAAGGAAGAAATAAGAAGAACCAGAAAAAAGAAGGCCACGGCCGCCAGGGCGATTTTTCGCCTCAGGGATGTGCCTTTGCGCTCCTCCCGGGACATCAGTGCAGTCCCTTCGTGCCGAGAGCGAGAAGCTTCTCCAGCTCCGCCTTGGAATTGGCCTCGGCGTAGCAGCGGATGACCGGCTCTGTTCCGGACAGCCGGAGGAGGAGCCAGTCGTCATCGTCGAAATCGAATTCGATGCCATCGATCCGTTCAACACCTTGGACCCGTCTCCCGGCGAAATGCTCTGGCGGATTGATGATGAGCTTTCTCAGGACGCGTTCGCCTCTGGGCTGAAGTGGGAGTCTCCGCTGTCCGCTGAACTTCCGACCATATTCGCGGAAAAATTCCTGCTGCAGGCCGGACAGGCTCTTCCCCGTTACGGCCATCATTTCGGCGACAAGAAGTCCGGCGAAGATGCCATCCTTTTCCGGCAGGTGAGACTTGACGGCGATACAGGCGCTCTCTTCGCCGCCGAAGATGATCTCTCGGCGAAGAAAGAGGTCGGCCATATATTTGAACCCGACCGGTGTCTTGAACAGGGGGAGTCCGTACCGCCGGGCCACCCGGTCGATCAAGCGAGTGGTGGACACAGAGCGGGCGACCCCTCCCCGCCATCCCTTCACGCGGATGAGGTAATCCAGCAACAGGGAAAGAATGATATTCGGAATGACGAAACGTCCCTTCCGGTCGAGAATCCCAAACCGGTCCCCATCGGCATCCGTAGCGATGCCCAGATCACATTCTTTCTCCAGGACGAGCTTCCGGAGTTCACGGAGGTTCTGCTCACTGCATGAGGGCGTGATGCCTCCGAAATAGGGATCGACATAGCCGTGAATCTCCTCGACTGGGATATTGTTATCTTCGAGAATCTCGTCCAGGTACTCACGACTCGTCCCATAGAGAAGGTCCACGCCGATCCGGAGCTTTGATTTTTGGATAGAGGCGAAATCAATCTTCTTCTGGATGAATTCCAGATAGTCACTCTGCAGATCGATCTTTTTAACGAATTCCGTCCGCGGGTAGTACGGAAATGAAGAGGGAGTTTTGGCCAGGCGACGGATTTCCTCTTCGATCTTATCGGTCTCACCGGGGAGAGCAGGGGCGCCCGTCTCCAGGTTCAGTTTCAGGCCGTTGTATTCAGGCGGGTTGAATGAAGCGGTGAAGTTGATCCCCGCCTGGGCTTTCTGCATGATGATCTGGAGAGCCTGGGCTTGAGCCGGGGCGTCCCGGTCAGAGAGCAAAACCTGGATCCGGTTATGCGAAAGGATCTTAGCCGCTTCATTGGCGTAGCGTTCCGAAAGGAAGCGGGTATCATAGTTGACGACGACGGAGATCGTCCGGCCCGGAAACCTCCGTCTCAGATAATTGGCAATGGCCTGGACGACGATTCGGACATTGGCAAAAGTGAACTCCGCACCCATCACGGCCCGCCAACCCGAAGTCCCGAATTTGATCATCTCGCGCGGGCCAAAATTAGCACAAGATCAGGCCGAAAAGCAAATCGTTCAGCCGTCCCTTTTCTTCTGCACCTCTCCTGTCATAGGGACGAAGCGGACGTCCGAGATCGCCTTTTTTTGCAGCCTCCCACCCTTTTTAGTGAACAGCGTCAAGGTCTGGAGATGGCTGGCACTCCCCAAAGGGATGATCAAACAGCCTCCTTCCCCGAGCTGCTCGACGAGAGCAGACGGAACCTCGGGAGAAGCACAGGTGACGATAACGGCATCAAAAGGCGCCTCCTCGGGCCAGCCTCGATAGCCGTCGCCGCACCTGACCTGGACCCCTTCATAGCCGAGCGCCTGCAGAGTCCGGGCGGCTTGAGCCGCCAAGCGTTCGTTTATATCGATCGAAAAAACCCGCGCCCCGATCTCGGCGAGGACGGCCGCCTGGTAGCCGGAACCTGTCCCGATCTCCAGGACCTTTTCCCCGCCCTCCAATCCAAGGCATTGAGTCATCAAGGCGACGATATAGGGCTGAGAAATGGTCTGGCCCTCGGCGATGGGCAAGGGATAATCCTCGTAGGCCTGGTCTCGATATGCGGGAAGGACAAACAGATGCCGGGGGATCCTCTCCATAACTTCGAGAACGCGGCGGTCGATGATATCCCGAGCGGCGAGCTGTTCGTTGACCATCCGGCGCCGCCTGTTATCATACACATCCCGATCTTGGCTTTCCCGGGGAATCAAGGCAGGGACTGCGCCGAACAGCAAAAGGAAAAGGCAAAGATGTCGTCTCATCGGGTCCATAGATCTCATTGATTTTTATTTTCCCCCATTTCGGCCGATAAATCAACGGCCGGGCCCGGGTTACCCAGCCTAGGAATATCTGTGCAGAAATAGGTAGTATGGCAATAGCCTGTGCTCGCTTGAGCGGCAGAACGAGACAAGGTGAGGGTTTGCGGTGAGGAAGTCCGTCGACGACTGAGCGGAAGGCTCGGGGTAGTGGCCTCGAAACCGCGCCCGTTTTCTCCCAGCGCGGAAAACGGG
>CAYOZW010000198.1:0-6377 GCA_964408495.1 uncultured Eubacteriales bacterium | reverse complement strand
CCAGGTGGTCCGGCGGAACATGTAGCGGTCCAGGGCGGCGGCGGAGGCCACCAGGCCCAGGAAGGTGGTGAACATCCTCGGGACCCTGACTTTTTCAGCGGCCGCTTTCGCCTGGCCGGTCTGCTGAAGATTGAGAATCGTGTTCTCGGTGGAGAAAGTCAAGATCAGGGCAATGTTGCGGTGAGAGACGAGGAAGTCAAGGAGAGCGATCGTCTCGCTCTCTGAAACGGGGTAAAGCCCGGCGGCTTTGACATTGTACTCGAAGTCGTGAGGAAAATTCCGGTTGAGCTCGACACCACCCGCCGGATCTTCATTATATTCGCCGTCAGCATCGTTATCCAGGCCTTCCGTGTAAAGCGTGTAGAGGCCTTTTTCCCCTTTCTTCGGATCGGCCATTTTCATCAGCCGTGGTTCCTGGGGGTCGGGAAGCCATTTCCCTTCCGGGTCCCTGACTCTCATCTGGGTGATCAGCCCGTCCTTATTCAGGTCATCGGGTCCGTCCTCATCGACTTTCATGTCCAGGTCCTCGTCGACGGCCCGGCTGTTTCTGGCGCTCTCGTACCTCGGGATCGCAAAGAAAGCCCCGGCCCCGTCGGGATTGAGGAGCGGAGCAATGTAGACAGTCCTGGAGTCGAGCAGCGCGGTCACCGTTTTGTCCGCTCCGTATCCGCTCAAGAGCTTTTCGCTCAACCGCAGGGCGGATTCCGTTCCGCCCAAATGGACTCCCTCGATATTGGCACCCACAAAAGCAGCGGTGCGACCCTCCGGATCTTCGCTCCCTTGAGGCTGGGCGGCCAGGCGCAGAACCAAGAGCTCCCGCCCGCCTTGGCTCTTTCCGATGGTGATGAGCTTGGCGATTTGAGGATGGGCGCCGGCCAGGGAGCGCAGCGTAGCGCTGACCTCGGTTGGCGAGTGGTATTTGCCGGGGGCCCCCTGCTGCACCGCTTGGCCGGAGAGCGATAAAAGCCCGGCTAAGAAAAGCACGATGAGAAAGCGACTGTTCATTCTTTCCTCCTTCGGTCCTCGATCTCCCGATCCACGGGATGGATAGACTTCATACAAAGACCCTATCAAAATGTTTAGAGCCCAAGAATGCAGACAAGTGCATCATCCGTTTTTTGGTGGTTTTCGCGTCGTCATCGATAGGACAATTCTTTTTCCATACGGCTAGGCCCAGCTCTTGAATTCTAAACCCTGGATGAAATGATCCTGGAATTCCCGGTCGGAAGCTAGGGAGAGATAGCGGATCTTCCCGGCCAACGACTCGATCTTATCGCGCTCCTCTTTGGCCAAGAGAAGAAGCCGGGCCCCGGCGAGTGACGAGTTGCCGATGAAAACGATCTTCCCTTCTTCGACAGAGGGGAGAAGGCCGATCGCCATGGTGTTTCGGACGTTGAGATAATTTCCGAAAGCGCCGGCGATATAGATCCCATCGAGCTTCTGGAGAGACAGGGCGGCGGATTTGAGCATCAGCTGAATGCCGCTTTTGATAGCCGCGCAGGCGAGTTGCAGCTGGCGGATATCATCCTGAGTCAGGGCGATATCGCCGGCCACCGCGAGTTTCTTGGCGGTGTTCCGGATGGCGCCGCCGGCTGTGATCTCATCTCTCTCCAGGAATACGACCGCGAGGTCGATGAGCCCCGTCCCGCAGACACCAAGGGGAGGGCTGTTCCCGATGGTGAAAACCTTCAGTCCGCCTGTATCTTCGGCCTTATAGATGGCACCCGGCAGGGCCGGCTGGCCGCAACTGATGTTCATCCCCTCGAAAGCCGGGCCGGCGGCCGTCGATGTGGCCATGAGTCCTTCCCTGGTCTTAAGGACGATCTCGCCGTTCGTCCCCAGGTCGATAAACATAAAGTTCCCGGACCGGAAGGCCAGGCCGGAAGCCAAAAGGCCGGAGGAGATATCTCCACCAACGAAGCTTTTGATGTTGGGCGCGAAATAGACCTTTCCTCGGGGATAGATGCTGAGTCCGACATCCCCGGCCTCGAAAGCGGGGAGGCGGGAAAAAACGGCATGGTAGGGGACTTTGGCCAGCGTATCGACCGGAACTCCGAGCAAGAGGTGGTTCATGGCGGTATTGCCCGAAACGACAGTCTCATAGACGGAGGAGGGCAGGACACGGTTGCGTGCGAGCAACCGGCGGATCATCTGATTGAGAGTCTCGAGGACAAGTCCGCGGAGCTCCTTGGTATTCTGCGCCCCGGCCAGAGCATAGGCAATCCGGGAAACGACATCCGCTCCGCGAGCGGACTGGCTGTTGAGGGCCGCTTCCAAGTCGAGGACCTTTCCGGCTTCGAGGTCGACCAGTTCCATCACCAACGTCGTCGTGCCCACGTCGACGGCCAGCCCGAAATTCCGGTCGAGTGTCGTTCCCGGCTCGACGGCCAAGACCTCTTTCTCCCGGTGGACGACGACCGTCGCCCTGTAGCCGGTCCTTTCGAGGGTGTTGCCCAACCCTCTTAAAACCTCCGGCGAAATCCTCAGATGCGGCCTTCCCAATTCCTCAAGAATTCGCTCGAACAGGGAATCCGGAGAGGAGATCTGGGGCTTTCCGAGCTCGAGATAGTACTTTCTGACCGCCGGATCCGGAGTAATGACGGAATGAGGGATAGAAGGCAGGATGGGAACATCCGCATGGGTGGAAGATACAGGCACGTTGACCTCGAGGTCGCCGCTGACCTCGTACTGGCAGGAGAGCCTGTGGGAGGCGCTGAGGCCCTTTTCCTTAAGCCAGGCTTTCTCTCGCGCTCCCGCGTCCGGACGCCGGCCGGCGACGATCTCGACAAAGCATTTTCCACAAAGGCCTCTCTTGTTACAGTAGAGGTTGAGCGGAATCCCGGCCTCCCGGATCTTTTCGGCCAGGATCTCCTTTTTTTCGGCCGTGATCGTCCGGCCATGGGACTGAATTCTAATTGTATATGCCATCGGACTGAAAAATCCTTCCTAGGTTATATTTTTCGGCCGGCTTTGACAAGTGAGGAGGGGATATGCTAATTTCGCCAGCCGATGGCCAGAGGAGTTTGGTATCCGCCGGGCTTAATCTACAACGGCTTTCTCGAGCCCTTCTTGCACCGTCTCCGGAAAAGAGTCCGAAACCTGATCATCGAGAACGATCTTTTTCCGGCCCTCGACCTCTGCTGCGGACCGGGCGCTCAAACGCGCCGGCTGGCTGGAGGGGGGAGGCTCTCCTGCGGATTGGATATCAGCCTCGGGATGCTGAAATATGCGGCCGGACGGAGCAAAGAGATTCCTTTTATCTGTGCAGATGCCGCTCAAACCCCTTTCCGGCCGGCGGCTTTCAAAGGCATCGTTATCTCTTTCGCCCTTCATGAGAAACCGGCGGAGCTCAGGCCGATTCTCCTCGCCGAAGCGAAAAGATTGCTCCGGCCGTCTGGACGGATCGTCCTTGTCGATTTCGAGAAACCCTGGGACAAGTCATCCCGCCTCGCCTATCTTTACGTCTGGCTCATTGAACGGCTGGCCGGCAGCGATCACTTCCATAACGGCCGTGATTTTTTCGCCAAAGGAGGCCTCCGTACTCTGCTCAAGGAGAACCAATTTCGCGAAGTGGAACGCCACGACATATCGGCCGGCACATGTGCCGTCGTCGTCTCCGCGCCGCTCTAAATGGCTGTCGCCGCCGAATGCTCGTCCTTCATGGACAGATTGACTATCTGACCCAGCGATTCATCCGTCCTCAGGTTAGACAAGGACGCCCGATTTATGTATAAGAACCATATGCCGCTCGCTGGAGGAGATCATGACGACGACGATCCCCCGCCTCTTTCTTCACCTGACAGATACTTTCCAGAAACCGGCCCTGCTCCTCTATAAAAAAGACGGCCGATACTTGTCGCTGTCAACCGCCGAGGTCCGCCAGGAAGTGGAGCGCATCGCCTTAGGACTCAGGGATTTGGGTGTCGGTCGCGGCGATAACGTCATCCTGCTCGCCGAGAACAGTCCCTGGTGGGTGATGACGGATTATGCCATCCTCAGCCTCGGCGCGATCACGGTCCCCATCTATCCCTCCCTGGTCCCCGACCAGATCAAGTATATTATCAGTGATTCTGACTCCAAGGTGGTAATCGTATCCGACAGGAAACTCTGGGACAAAGTGGCCGAGATCAGGGGGGATCTTACAGGGATCAGGCATTTCATATCCTTCGAGGAGCGGCCGGCAGAGTCCATACTGTCCCTCGCAGAGCTCAAGGCAAAAGGGGAAAAATCCCGGCAGGCCGTGCCGAGTCTTTTCGAAGATACGGCCCGCTCCGTCAAGCCCGACGATCTCGCCTCGATCATCTACACCTCCGGGACGACGGGCCTTCCGAAAGGCGTCATGCTCACCCATGCCAATTTCACCAGCAATGTCGAGACGCTGGCGACGATCATCCCATTCAGCGACAGGGATACGGACCTCTCCTTCCTGCCGCTCTCCCACGTCCTGGAGCGTCTGGTTACGTTCGCCTTTATGTCCCGGGGAGTCTCCATGGCATACGCCGAGAGCGTTGAGACTGTCGCCGGGAATCTGCTCGAGGTGAAGCCGACTATTATGGTGAGCGTCCCGCGGCTTTTTGAGAAAATTTATGCCAAGGTCATGGACAACGTGCTGGCCGGCTCAAGCTTCAAAAAGAAGATCTTCTTCTGGGCTTTGATAGTCGGGAAGGAGCACGGCGAAAAGACATTGCGGCGGCTGCCTGTCCCGGCCTCCCTCCGACGGCGCCGGCGAATCGCCCACAAGCTCGTCTTCTCCAAGATCCTGGAGAAGACCGGCGGCCGGGTGCGCTTTTTCGTCTCGGGCGGCGCTCCGCTGGCCAAAGACATCGCCGAGTTCTTCTATACCCTGGGAATCGTCGTCCTGGAAGGCTACGGATTGACCGAATCCTCCCCGGTGATCGCTGCGAACACTTTCGATAACCTGAAGTTCGGAACGGTGGGCCAGCCGATTCCCGGAGTGGAGGTGAGGATCGCGCCCGACGGAGAGATCCTGGCCAAAGGGCCGAACATCATGAAAGGCTACTACAAGAAGGCAGAGGAGACGCGGGAAGCCCTGGAGGGAGGATGGCTCCACACCGGGGATATCGGTCATCTCGATGAGGAGGGCTACCTGGTCATTACCGACCGAAAAAAGGACCTCATCGTCACTTCTGGCGGGAAGAACGTGGCGCCTCAGCCTATCGAGAACTTGCTCAAGCAGAATTCCCACATCGCCAATGCCGTTATCATCGGCGGCAGCCGGAAATTCATTTCCGCCCTGATCGTTCCCAACTTCGAGAAGGTCGAAGAATATGCGCAGAGAAGCGGAATTCGCTATGTCAACAGGAGGGACCTGATCCAGAATGAAGCCATCGTCCGGTTCCTCCTCGAAGAAGTGGACCGGAGCACCCCGGGATTGGCGCCCTACGAGAAGGTGAAGAAGATCGCCCTGTTGGAAAGGGACTTCGAGATCGAGGAGGGAGAGATCACCCCAACCCTCAAGGTCAAGCGGAACGTCATCGAACAAAAATACAAGGACCTCATCGATTCCCTTTACCGGGAATAGAAAGGAGAAAGCATGGCCTTAACGAATTGTCCGGAATGCAGCCGTCAGGTCAGCGACCGGGCGGGGACCTGCCCGGGTTGCGGACACCCCCTCAAACCGGAAAGCCAGCTGGGGCGCGGCACCGGATCGCCTTTCTATTGGGGCTATGAATACAAATCCAAAGCCACGATCCTGGGGATGCCGCTTGTCCATATCGTCCAGGGTTTCACCCCCGAAGGCCGGCTGCGGGTCGCCAAGGGATTCATCGCCATCGGCAATGTGGCGGTCGGAGTCTTTGCCATAGGGGGCGCGGCTGTCGGGGTTTTCACGATCGCCGGAGCCGGACTCGGGGTCATCTCCATGGCAGGGTTTGCTCTCGGCCTGTTTTGCGGCATCGGGGGGATGGCCATGGGCTATATCGCCATCGGCGGGATCGCCGTCGGCATCTATTCGGTCGGCGGGCTCTGCCTGGGGCCTCACACTATCTATAACGATCCAGATATGCTGCGGTATCTGGAATCGTTGTTCCACCGCTAGCCCCTGGTTGCGTGGAAACGGCGGGGCGTCGCCGGGCAGAGCTCAAACTCCGTCGCCGCTGTACTTGGTGAGAAGTTTGGTCCTCAGCTCCCGGTACATCTTGACGATCTGTTCCATCCTCGAGATCGTCAGATCGGTCAAGAATTTCTTGGCGCCTAAAGCATCCCGGGCAAGCATTTCCGCCGCTTCTTTCTCGACTTCCGGCTGAGCCGAGAAGAATCCCGCCTCGAGCGGGTCACGGACTTCTCTCAAGTCTTTGACGGCGGACTGCCAGCGCAGCAACATCAGCTTCTCGACGAAATCCACCGCCCAGCGCGCC
>CAYOZW010000197.1:0-6381 GCA_964408495.1 uncultured Eubacteriales bacterium | reverse complement strand
GAAAATTCCTCAGCCTGGATCCGGGGTGAGCAATAGATAAGCCCTTTTTCCCCGACCTTCCTCAGGACCCGGCCCCAAACCTCGGGTTCCCACTGGTCCTTTGTGAATGACCAGGCGGGATCCCCGATCATGTCCACGTATCCTTCAGCGCCGAGTGTTTTGAGCCGCCCGATGAGGTCTCTGTAGACGGGGCTTCCGATAGGCTCCTGGTCGCGATTGTCCGCGGCGATGATGATGGTTCCTCCTGTCTTGACGGCGGGGAGAGCCGCGCATCCTGCCTTGGCCGTTTGATAGTGGTTCCTCCCGACATAGCCGCCGTGAGTGAGGATGATGTCAAAATCTCTGTCCAGTGGAATCGCCGTATAGCCTTTCATGAATCGGAAGGCTTCGGAGTGGGCCTTTTCCAAGTCGCCGGCGAAAACGCCCGTCAATCGCATGTCCTTATCCAGGGTGACGTTCACCGTGAAGTCCACGCCGACGGTCCGGGCCACGTCCAGGGCTTCCTCATGACAGGGATTGCCGGCCAGGATGAGGTTGTCGGCACAGGGCGATTCCAGGAACTCCGGGCCGTGGAATTTTTCGATCGTCCTTTTGTCCACCAGGGCGGGGCAGACTCCCTTTCTCCCGCCCGAGACGCCGGCCATGAAGTGGCTCTCCACCAGTCCGGCGACGATGCGGACGTCCGCCGAAAAGAAGGCCGTGTTGACGTGGACTTCAGTCTGTTTCTTGGTTTTGCCCAGGTAAGTCAGACACTCAGGTTCCTCGCAATCGTGGTCGAGGATGCGGAAAGCCCGGACAACCGACTCTCCGAACATCTCCACTTTTTCCGCCGGTGTGCTCGGCCGGTGCGTTCCGGTCCCGACGATGATGCTGATATTCTCCTTCCCGACGCCCGCACTCTCCAGCCTCTTCAGGAGGGGGATCAAAATGCCCTCTTTGTCTCTATAGGGAACCGGCCTGGTGATATCGGAAACAGCCACGGCCACGGTGATCAGGGATGCTGTTTTCTTTTTGTCGACGATGATCTCCTCGATCGTGGTGGTTCCGATCGGCCGAGACAGAGCATCCTCTATCGCTCTTCCGGTGTCCTCGAGAACGGGCACATCTTTCATGCTTAAAATCACGCAGTCCGGCGGGACAGAGACTTCAAAGCGCCCCTCCCCAAATTCTAGGGTTGTCTTTTTCCAGCCTGCGGTATCGACGCTCTGAATGGCCGTTTTGATGTCTGGTTTCATTCCAACGATTCGCCTCCGGGGAACGCCGGAAGCATAGATGACGACAGCGAGGAAAGTCAAGGACGGCATGCTTCCCGGCGATGGACCCGCCTTGACATCGTTCGCCGGCCGGTCATATTATCTGGCGCAGTGGAGGGAATTCCCATGAAGAAGAGCATTCTTGTTGTCGTCTCGCTGTGTGCTATGAGGATGATGCTGGCGGCCGGCTGGGACCGGGCGCAGGCTTACGACCGTTCCAGCCTCAACCGGTTCATTGCGGAATATATCGACAGGACCGCCACCCCGCCTTTTGCCTTCGACTACGGAGGAAAACACTCCTCTGATTTCCTGGCCAAGTGGGTCGTTGAGCAGGGAGCCGACGACTCGAGCGAAAAGAATGTGACGACGATCAGCTACCTGGATCCCGCGACAAAGCTTCGCCTGACCGTCCGCTATACCGTTTACGGCGATTTCCCCGCCGTCGAATGGGTTCTCCGGTTCAAGAACGAAGGCGCGGCCGACACACCGATCATCGCCGACGTATCAAGCTGCGCCGTCGAGTTCAAAGATTGGCCCGCGGGTGAGGCGACGCTCTACCGAGCCCTGGGCAGCGACGCCCAGCGCTCCGATTTCGCTCCTGTCCGGGATTCGCTTCACCTGAACGCCGAGGTGATCTTCGGACCCTCCAGGGGACGTTCCTCTGACGCCGCGGCGCTGCCCTTCTTCAACATCGCTTCGGCCGAACGGGGCATCGTGGCCGCCGTCGGCTGGAGCGGCCTGTGGAAGGCCGCCGTGAAAAGATTGGGAGCCGAGGCACTGAGCCTCGCCGCCGGGATGGCCAAGACCCACTTCCGGCTCCGGCCGGGCGAAGAAGTGCGCTCTCCCTCCACGGCCCTCCTTTTCTGGAAGAGCGGCGACCGGATGTCCGGGCACAACCTCTTCCGGCGCTTCGTCCTCGCTCATCACACCCCGCGGCCGAACGGCCGGCCCGTCGAGCTGCCGCTCAGCCACGGCGTCGGATTCGGCGGACCTTTCCCCTGCAATGAATATGTCTGCGCGACGGAGAGCTACGCCCTGGCCATGATCGACCGCCTCCGCCAGTTCGGGATAGAGCCCGACGCCTGCTGGATCGACGCGGGCTGGTATGAGAACGCCACCCGGTCCTGGTGGTCGGGTGTCGGCAGCTGGTTCCCCAGCCGGACGCGATTCCCCCGGGGCCTCAAACCGGTCACCGAAGCCGCCCGGAAATGGGGGAAGGGGTTCGTCGTCTGGTTCGAGCCCGAACGTGTTTATGAGAAGACATGGCTTGACCGCGAGCACCCGGAATGGCTGACCAAACTGCCGGAAAATCCCAACCGCCTGCTCAATCTCGGTGACCCCGGGGCTCTCCGTTGGCTCACCGATCACATCTCGAATTTTTTGCAGACCGAGGGAGTGACCATCTACCGGCAGGATTTCAATTTCGACCCCGCTCCCTACTGGCAGGCGATGGACGCGCCGGACCGCGTGGGCATCGCCGAGATGAAACACATCGAGGGACTCTATGCTTACTGGGATGCCCTGCTGGCGCGCGTCCCCGGGCTTCTGATCGACAACTGCGCTTCGGGGGGACGCCGGATCGACCTGGAAACGATCGGCCGGAGCGTGCCGCTCTGGCGAACGGACTACTCTTACTTCGAGCCGAACGGGTACCAGTGCCACACCTATGGCCTGCAGCTCTTCCTCCCCTGCAGCGGAACCGGTAACAACAACCCGCAGAAGTACTATTTCCGCAGCTCGATGGGCGGGGCGGTGGTCCTCGGCTGGGAGATCAACGGGACCTACAACAACGCCCCTTTTAATCTCAGCCAGGCCCTCGAAGACATCGCCGAGTTCAGGACGTTGCGGCCCTACTTCTTCGGCGATTTCTACCCGCTGACGGAGTATTCGACTTCGGACGAAGTCTGGGCGGCATTTCAATGGGACCGGCCGGAAGAACGCGACGGCATCGTCCTGGCATTCCGGAGGCCGCAGGCCGCAACATCTTCCATCGCGATCCATCTTCAAGGACTCGAGCCGGACGCCGATTACGAGATCGCCTATGAAGACTATGGGATCACTGTTTACAAGTCGGGCCGCGAACTTACGCCCGGGCTCAATGTCAAGATCCCGGAGGCGCCGGGATCGCTGCTGATCAAATACCGGCGGGTCCGCTGAGTTCATCGTTGAAGGTGGATCGGGAAAACACTATGATGATCAGAGTGAAAGAGAATGATAAGAATTGTTCTTGCTGACGATGACAAAGTGACCCTTAGGTTCTTGGAGCACTTTCTGACCGGGAACATGTTTTCTGTCTCGATTGCTCATGACGGGCAGTCAGCCCTCGACCTTGTCCAGAATCTGAAACCTGATATCCTGATCAGCGATCTGGTGCTCCCCAGAATAGACGGTCTGAATTTGTGCAAACGGATTAAAGAGGACCCGGGCCTTAGACAAACAAAAATCATCCTCATGTCGGCGGTCTACATGGGGTCGGCCCTCGGTCCGGCCGCTAGGGAATGCGGCGCGGACAGCTATGTCAATAAGCCGATCAGGACAACGGAATTACTGGAAAGGATTTATAAGCTGCAGGGCGAGATCGAGGATACAGAGGGGACAAAAAAGCCCCTCTAGGCATTTTGCGCGCCGGCTGCTGTCCAGCTCTGCGCTTCACTCTTTATGCTTCAGATGGAAGAATGAATTCAGGACAGAACGGATAGTCTGGAGGAAGGAGGACGGTTCCATGGTTAGGAAAACGTTGGTGGCGGCTTGGCTCTCCGTTGTCTTGGTCGCAGGCTGCCGCCGGGCGCAGCCTCCCGCGGAGGCCGTCAACGATTATCCCATAAAGCCGGTCGATTTTGCGGCGGTCAAACTAGAGGACGATTTCTGGGCGCCCCGCCTGGAGATAAATCGGATCGTGACCATTCCCTATCTTTTCCGGATGGACGAGGAGACGGGGAGGGTTGATAATTTCAGGATCGCCGCCGGGCTCAAAAAGGGAAATCATACCGGGAAGCGCTACAACGACAGCGACGTCTTCAAGGCGATGGAAGCGGCGGCCTATTCACTCCGGGTTCATCCCGACCCCGTTCTCCGGGAAAAGCTCGACCGGCTCGTGGACGTCATAGGAGAGGCGCAAGAGGAGGACGGCTATCTTTTCACTACCCGGACGATCACCCCCGGCAACCCGGCTCCGGGCGCCGGCCAGGAGCGCTGGTCAAACCTGCGGGCCAGCCATGAGCTTTATAATGTCGGCCACATGTACGAGGCGGCCGTCGCCCACTATGCAGCCACCGGTGAGCGCACCTTCCTCAATATCGCGCTGAAGAACGCCGACCTTCTCGTCCGCACTTTTGGCCCCGAAAAACGGCGCGCATTTCCCGGCCACCAGGAGATCGAGATCGGGCTGAGCAAGCTATACCGGGTGACAGGGAACAGGCAGTACCTCGACCTGGCCAAGTTCTTCCTCGACGAGCGCGGCCGCTTTCACGGGGGAGAGACCTACCCGTCCGATTCTCCGTTCGTCATCTACAACTCCGAGGAGTACCTCCAGAACCACGAGCCCGCCCTCGGTCAGACCAAGGCGGTCGGGCACGCCGTCAGGGCGACGTATATGTACAGCGGGATGGCCGATGTGGCGGCGCTCGGAGGCTGGCCTGAATACGCCGCGGCCGCCGGGCTTCTCTGGGAGAGCGTCTCCGGGAAGAAGCTCTATCTCACCGGCGGGATCGGCTCGACCGGCGAATACGAGGCCTTTGGTCCCGATTATGACCTGCCTAACGCCCACGCCTACGCCGAAACCTGCGCCTCCATCGGCAATGCCCTCTGGAACCAGCGGATGTTCCAGCTTCATGGCGACGGCAAATACATCGATGTGCTGGAGCGCATCATCTACAACGGCTTGATCTCTGGAGTCTCGCTGAGCGGCGACCGGTTCTTCTACCAGAACCCGCTCGAATCCGCCGGCGGGTACGAACGGAGCTCCTGGTTCGAGGTCGCCTGCTGTCCGGCCAATATCGCCCGCTTCCTGCCCACGCTTCCCGGATATATTTATGCTACGGGCAAAGACAGCCTTTACGTCAACCTCTTTGTCGCCGGTACGGCACGGGTCGATGTCGGCGGCCGTCCCGTCGATCTCACCCAGGAGACCAAGTATCCTTGGGAAGGCAAGCTGCGGATGCTGGTCAATGCCAGGCCCCCGCGAAGGTTCACGGTCATGCTGCGCATTCCGGGATGGGCCCTGAACAGACCGGTGCCGACCGGCCTCTACCGGTTCCTGGACAAGAACGACCAGCCCATGCGGCTTTGGATCAATCGGAAGCCGGTCGAGTTCGAGGTCGAGAACGGCTATGTGTGCTTGAACCGGAAGTGGCGGTCCAACGACCTCATCGAGCTCATCCTGCCCATGCCCAACCGGAGGGTTATCGCCGATGAGCGGGTCAGGGAGGATGCGGACAAGGTCGCGTTGCAGAGGGGACCGGTTGTCTTCTGCGCCGAGGGCGTGGACAACGGCGGCCGGGCGCTGAACCTTGTTCTGCCGGATGAGGCCGAGCTCGAGTACTGGCAGCGGCCCGACCTGCTGGGTGGAGTGGCCATCTTGACGGCCAAAGCGGAAGCCGTGGAGATGAACTCCGCTGGAAAGGTCGTGTCCCGCGAGGCGCATGATTTCATGGCGGTCCCTTACTTCGCCTGGGCCAACCGCGGCCCTGGCGAGATGACCGTCTGGCTGCCGCGGACGGAATCGGCCGTCAAGCCCCCAGCCAAGATTCGCTAGAGAACGTTCATAAACCCACGCACGAGGGAATTAATGAAAGGAGAGAAGGCAGCGGAAGTGGGGACGAAAAAATGGGGACGGAAAATGGGGACGGTCCTATTTTCTCTTGCTTGCTTGAACTAGACCCGAGAGCTGAGAAAATAGGACCGTCCCCATTTTTTACTCCAGCCGGCTCACCAGTTTCTGGTGCTTCTTGAGGATTAGGAAGGTGAGAAAGAGCCAGACGGCGATGATGAGTCCCACGACGGTGCCGAGGGCGAGGACGAGCTTGATCGCGAAGACCGAGCGTTCGAGCCGCGGCACGCTGGCGCGGTCGTAGCCGTGCTGCTTGAGGAGCTGCATGCGGTTGCCGATGCTGGAGTGGCGCCAGCTTCG
>CAYOZW010000196.1:2905-6393 GCA_964408495.1 uncultured Eubacteriales bacterium | reverse complement strand
CATCCCTTTGATATATTGGAGGTACAGGCTGACAAAGAAACCGACGGCAAAGGTGGCGCTGTAATTGATCAGCGCCGCCAAGTTGGAAAAGGCGAAGACCCGGTTCGCCCGGAAAAGCCCGAGGTTTACGACCGGGCTGGAGACGGTATTCTCCCGACAGATGAAACCACAGACCAGGGCGAAACCGACAAGCAGAAGAGCGATACCGAGACGATGCGGCAAGCGTGAGAATCCGAGCATCACGCCGATGAGGGCGAGCCCGTATAGGAGCGCCCCGGAGAGGTCGAATTCATCCCCGGCTGCTTCGGCCCACTCTCCCGGAAGCCTGGTCAGGACGAGAAAAATGATCAACACACAGAGAGGGATATTGAACAGGAAAATGCTCCGCCAGCCGAACTGATGGGTGAGCCATCCTCCCAGCACTGGGCCAAGAGACAGCCCCAGGTAAACGGCGGCCGTGTTGATGCCGAGGGCCTTCCCCCTCTCTCCCGGGGGGAAGACCGAGGTCAGGATTGCGATTCCCGTGCCGAAGATCATGGCCCCCCCGGCGCCCTCCAGGATCCGAAAGCCGATCAGGGCGACGATCGAAGGGGCCACCGCAGAAAGAAGAGTGGAAGTCGTGTAGACGACGATGCCCGCCAGAAAGAATTTCTTCCTCCCGTGAATGTCGGCCAGCCGTCCGAAGGGGACGAGAAAGACCGCCGCCGCCAAAAGGTAGCCCGTGGCCACCCAGCCGAGCGTGACGGCATCGGCGCCGAAGCGGCGGCCGATGGAGGGCAGGGCGATATTGATCGCCGACCCCATGAAGGGCGCCAGAAAAGAGGCCAACCCGGCGATGATCAAAGCCGAGGTCTGCGTTCTCTTGTCCATAGTATAGCGATATATTCTATAGGAACCGCCCCCTTTTACAAATACTTTTCAGGCAACGTCGCCAATCCACATTGGTGATTCCAAGGGGCGCGGGAGGCCGAGGGCCGCTTCCTGCGCCCATCATGCATCGGGACTTGAAAACAACGCCGCTGCGGGAGTACAGTGGTCAGGAATCCTCAGGAGGCCATCCATGAGAATCAGGCCGGTCAAAACTCTGATCATCCTTTCCATCCTTCTGGCTGTGGCGCTGTTCTTTCCCGCCGCCGAGCGTCAAGACGGCGAATGCTTCACCGTTCTCGTCGGGAAAAACGCCAGCGCGGACGGCTCGGTCATGATCGGCCACAACGAGGACGATCGGGGCGACATCATCGTCAATCTCCGGAAGATCCCGGCCCGCGATTACGGCACGCCGCAGAAAATCAGTCTGGGAAACGGGGGCACCTTCGAGACCGACGGCAAGACCAACGGATTTCTCTGGATCGAAGCAACCACCCAGGAATTCGCCGACAGCTTCATCAACGAGCACGGCGTCCTTATCACCTCGGACAGCTGCCCATCGAGGGAGACAAAGGAAGACTACACGGCCGGCGGTATCGGATACATGCTCCGGAGGATCGTCACCGAGAAAGCGAAAACGGCTAGGGAAGCCGTAACAATCGCGGGAGATCTAGTCGAGAAATACGGGTACAGGGCCTCGGGGAGGACCTACTCGATCCTGGATAAGGATGAAGCCTGGATGCTGGCCGTTATCAGGGGAAAGCATTGGTACGCCCAGAGGGTTCCCGACAACGAGGTGGCCGTCATCCCCAACCACTACACCATCAGGGAAATCCGCACGGATGATACGGACCAATTCATGGGGAGCCGTGACATCGTGGAATATGCCCGAATGAACGGCTGGTATGACGAAACGAAGGACGGCCCCTTCGATTTCAAGAAGGCCTTTGACAGGCCCTCCCGCCGCGACCTCGTCTCCGATGGAAATACTCTCCGCCACTGGAGGGGCTTGAATCTTCTCTGCGGGAGAAAATGGGAGATTTGCGACGACTACCCATTTTCCTCAAAGCCCGGAAAAAAGATCACCGCGGAAGACCTCATGACTGTCCTCCGGGATCACTACGAAGGGACGGAATACGACGCCACGGACGGGTATAAAACGGGCAGCCCGAACAGGACGAAATTCAGGACGATCTGCACGGCTTCGACGATCAACGCCTTCGTCATGTCCCTCAACGGGAAAGTCCCGGAGCCGCTCTCCGTTTCGGTCTGGCTGGCGCTTGGGAAGCCCGACACGACGGTCTTCCTGCCTCTTTACTACGGAGTTGAAAGCCTGCCTCCCGGCGCCGGCCTGGGCCCGCTCACTCACGATTACGAGATTTTTTATGATCAGCATTTCAACGACGCGGAGCTCAAGGCCGCCAAGGACAGGCTTCTCCACACCAAGGTCCTCGATCTCGAAAGGACCGCCGAAGCGGACTACGGACCGATGATCGAAAAGCTGAGCGGGGAGCTGTTCCCCGCCGAAAAGGCCTTCCTCGAGAGCCGGCGCAAGCTCGAAGCGGACTTCACGGCCCTGTACCCCAAGGACGAGAAGAAGGCCCTGGAAATGCTCAACACCTATGTCGCTATG
This sequence comes from uncultured Eubacteriales bacterium, assembly GCA_964408495.1. Lineage (GTDB taxonomy): Bacteria > Acidobacteriota > Aminicenantia > Aminicenantales > UBA8522 > UBA8522. The sequence continues at coordinate 3,893 of CAYOZW010000196.1, read as the reverse complement.
GCTTTCGACAGGGTCTCCGGCCTCTATGAGAAGCTTCTGGCGAAGCCGTCAACCCCATGACCCGGAAAATCTTCCTGGAATCGCCCCGCCGCCGAGATTGTTGGAGGGCGCTCAATCTTTCAACCTGATGACAATTTCCTGCCGCAAGAAATCCGTCTCCTTTGCGGTGGGGAAGCGGACCTCGAGCCGGTCTCCGGAAAAGGCCGCTCCTTGGACCTCCCGGATGAGCTCTCCGCAGGTTATCCCCAGCGAGTAGGTCTGCCCGGCCAATCCCTCAACCAGGACTTTCATCTCGCCGCCCTCACGGGTGACATGGATGACCTTCATCCCGCTGTCGGGATCTCCCACCTTTGAATGAGCAGCGGGCGGCAGGATCTCGACCGTGGGCTCGAAGTCGATCTCGACGGTATCCTGGCCGCTGGTCACAAACCGCACCTCCGGCCGGGCGATACGCGCAGAAGACGTCATCTTGAAGGCAGCGGGTTTTCCGTTCACGCGGGCGGCGAGGACCTCGGTTCCCGGCCCAAAAGAGGGGGCGAAGACCATGTTGAAACCGACTCCGGGCAGGCCCACGACTCCAAAGTTGATTTTCCCCTTCACTCGATCATATTTCAGGCCGAAGCTCCCCGGACCGAGGCGGAAATTCTCGACCTCTACGTCCGGCCAGTCGGCCGGGAAGCAGGGTGCGAAAACGGCCTCTTTCCGGGATGCGTCGCCGCCCAAACCCAGCACCCCCCGCACAAACGGCAGGACAAACCCTCCGGCCGAGAATCCCTGGTGAGCCACCGCCTCCTGCGGCCAGATGTGCTGAGCGCCGGAGAAAAGCTCGGTGGCGCAGCCGAGGGCATTGTCGAACAAATGCCCCGCATTCGCCTCCACGAGCCCATATCCCTGAAGCGGGTAGCCATGTTGATAGAGGGCGGCGGCGAAATACCCCGTAAGGAAGGGCCAAACCGCACCATAGTTATAGTTAAGGGGTTCATAAAGA
>CAYOZW010000196.1:0-2895 GCA_964408495.1 uncultured Eubacteriales bacterium | reverse complement strand
TCCGAGTCAGAATCCGCACCCCCCAATCGGTCGTCATGTCGGAGGCGCTCAAATTTTCAAGGGTTCTGGCGGCCCGGTCGGAGCTTCCGATCCCCCACATCAACGGCACGGCGCACCACGGAGTCAGCTCTTTGACCTGTTCGCCCTCGGCGTTGAATGCATATGAATATCGGCCCCCGGCGGCATCCCAGAACTTGTCTGCGAAAGTGGCCAGGGCCTTCCTGAGAACGGTTTCCGTCTTTTCTGCCAGGTTCCCTTCCCCCATAACATCCGCCAACTCGGACATGGCTTGAAGCGCCCGAATCCAGACGGCCGCCAGATAGATATCCGTCTGGATTCCGATCAGGGAGCCGAATTCCAGGGCGCCGAGCCCGGCCTTGGAGTTATCCATCAGGCCGTCTCCATCGGCGTCCGCAGTCAGGCACCATGCGTAGGCACGGAGGAGTGAGGGCCAACTCTTCTTCAGGAATTCGCGGTCGCCGCTCCAACGGAAATATTCGTGAAAAGCAACGATGTAGTAAGGCGTCGTATCGCCGTGAATATAGCCGTAAGGGTAATCCTTGAACCAGTCGATATAGCCGGCGGCCTGGGAGAGCTCGTGAGCCATCTTCCCGTCCTCGCGCTGCCATTTCTGGGTGAAGGCCAGGGCTTCCCGGACCGCTTCATGAGCGCCGTACCCCAACAGGCTCAGGGAATTGAGATAGGCGTCCGTGCCGAAGAACCAGCCGAACCCGGGGCGGCCGCCCGTTCCCGAGAGGCCGAGCCCAGCCACCAATCCGCGGCCGAGGTCGGGGTTGTCGACCCGGAGGTTGTCGTAGGAAACCTTGGCCCATTCCAGACCCAGGTTGAGTCCCGCGACCGGTGTTTTCACCCGCAGCGTATTCTGGCGAAGCTTTAGGTAATACTCGCGGGCTGAATTGTAGATGGCTCGAGGGTCCGCAGCCAGCTTTTCATAAACCCCCCGGAAATCCTCTCGTTTTCCCTTGCCCCCGGCCAGGACGACCGGAATGAACTGACTCCTGGTTTTCTCTGGTTCGTCAATCACGATCGTAAACTCACTGGGCGCATCGGAGAGCATATGGGCGGGAGTGTAGGAGATCCCCCGGGCGGCCGGCGAACCGACGAACCCGTGGTTTTTCCGGGTCGGCTCAGAGATGAGATAAGCTTTGAGCGACTCGTCCCAGTAGGCATGCTGGCCCCCGATCCCCGCCGGCCACATCGGCTGGAGGACCGGTTGGAACCCCGCGACGACAGTCAGGGGGGCGGACGCATCGATGTCGAGGAAGATGACAGCGCCGGGATCTTCGACGGCGCACACAAAGGTTGCCCTTACCGTGAAGGACTGGAAGGTGAACGTCAGCGTCGTGGCCGCCGGCGTGACCTCGATGAGCCGGACGATGTCTTTGGCCGGGATGGGCCGCGTGCTGTTCTCCAGGAGGAAAGAGAGCTTGAAGTTGCGGAGGAGCTTGAGCGGATAAGCCCAGGCCTCGAAAGTGCCGCCTTCAAGGCCGAGGAGCGCGAATCTGTGTCCGGCTTTATCGAAAAAGGTATTCGGTTGGGCCAGCCGGGAAAGAGTCAGATCGTCCCGTTCGAATTCGAACTCCGGGATGAGGCCGTCTTGGGCGATCGACCATGAGGCTAAAAGAAAGAAAAAGGCGAGGCCGCCCCAAAGAAGGCCCCGCCGGATCGGATTTCTTTTTTTCATGGCTTCCCCTCGATGAACATTCGGGAATTATAACATAAACGCCTGTAGTCGAAACCGCGACCTTTTCGAACGGGGGGGAGACGTCTCCGGCTATCTTGATTTCTAGGTCCGCGCGAGGTCTCTGCGGCTTTGCGGCCCGTTAACTCTGTTCCAGCCCGGATCTCTACCAAGGCTGCGCCGGGGGGGGGCCGGGCGGGCGATCGGGAGATCCGGGGATTGATGGCTTTCCATACAACTGCAGTTCCCCCTCCGAGTAGGCGATCACGGTGGCCGCCGCCAAGTCCCCGGTGATGTTGATCACCGTGCGGGCCATGTCCAGGATCCGTTCGACGCCAAGGATGAGGGCGATCCCCTCCAGGGGAATCCCGACCTGCTTGAGGACGATGACCAGCATGAGGACACCCATGGCCGGGGCTCCGGCGGCGCCGACGGAGGCCAGGGTGGCCGTCAGGATGATGGCCAACTGATCGCCGATTCCGAGGTTCATGCCGTAGACCTGGGCGATGAAGATGGCGGTTACCCCCTGATAGAGGGCCGTTCCGTTCATGTTGATCGTCGCCCCCAACGGCAAAACAAAGCTGGAGATCTGCTTGGAGATGCCGAGGTTGTCCTCCGCGCACTCCATGCTCACGGGCAAGGTCGCGGAACTGGAGCTCGTGCTGAAAGCGATCAGCTGGGCCTTCGAGATCCCCTTCCAGAACCGGAAATAGGGATACCGGGTGAAGACGGTGACGACAGCCGGATAGGAAACCGCAAGGATAAAAAGCCCGCCTAAAACAACGGCGCAGTAGCGGAGGAGTGACATCAGGATGTGGACTCCGAACGTCCCGACGACCGAGGCGATCAGGGCAAAGACAGCATACGGCGCTAACTTGATCACAATCTCGACGATCCTAATCATGATGTCGTTGACCGCTTCGAAGAAAGACAGCACCGGTCTCATCCTGTCTCTGTCCAGAAGCGAAATGACGACCCCAATGAACATCGCGAGGAAGATGATCTGGAGCATGTTGGCCTTGACAAAGGCGTCTCCCGGGTTGTCCGGGATGATATCAACGAGCATCTCGATGACCCCGGGCCGCTCAACCGCCCGCATGGCCTGGGCATCGGCGGTTTCTCCATAGCTTGCCTTGAGCTCGGCCTGGACGGATTCCGGGATGTTCCTGCCTGGTTTCAGCGTGTTGGCCAGA
>CAYOZW010000195.1:228-6410 GCA_964408495.1 uncultured Eubacteriales bacterium | reverse complement strand
TCCTCAGGGAATACGAGAGGGGCGTAATCTTCCGGCTGGGCCGGGTGCTTTCCAAGCCAAAGGGCCCGGGGATCATCCTGGTGTTTTCCCCGATCGATCGCATGGTCAGGGTCAGCCTCCGCCTGATCGCCCTGGATATCCCCCCGCAGGACGTCATCACCAGGGACAATGTCTCGGTGAAGGTCAACGCCGTCCTCTACTTCAGGGTTATGGAGCCGCTCAAGGCCATCATCGATGTCCAGGATTTCCTCTACGCGACCTCCCAGCTCGCCCAGACCACGCTCAGGAGCGTCCTGGGGCAGGTCAATCTCGACGACCTCCTTTCGGAGCGGGAGAAGCTCAACGCCCAGCTCCAAGAGATCGTCGACACGCGCACCGACCCGTGGGGCATCAAGGTCCAGATGGTCGAGATGAAGCATGTCGATCTTCCGGAGAACATGGTCCGGGCCATCGCCAAGCAGGCCGAGGCCGAGCGCGAACGCCGGGCCAAGGTCATCCACGCCGAAGGCGAGTTCCAGGCAGCGGACAAGCTCACCCAGGCCGCCGATATCATGTCCAAGAATCCCCAGGCCCTCCAGCTCAGGTTCCTGGGGACCCTGACGGAGATTGCCGTCGAGAAGAACTCCACGATCATCTTCCCCCTGCCCCTCGATTTCCTCAAAGCGTTCACGTACAATACGTCCCAGGAAAAGAAATAAGCGCGCTCTCCGAGCCCCTCAGGAATTATTGATGGCCGCCTAGGGGCGGGTGGAGTATTTTTCGTGACAGGCGATATCGAGGGAGAAGGCAAAGGGGAAAAACTTCCTTTGTTTTTAATTCCAGAGCTACCCCCCAGCGTAGGTAGTGTATGGGCTACGATATAACAATAAAAAGGAGACAACCCCATGAACGTATTGACAAGAAATAATCTGAAGTTACTGATGGAGAAACACCGAGGGCCGTGTGTCTCAGTTTTTATGCCCATGCACCGTTCCGGACCAGAAACCCAGCAGGATCTGATTCGGCTTAAGAATCTGATTCGAGAGGCTGAGGAAAGCTTGATTACCCGAGGGATCCCCGCTCCCGAGGCAAGGGCGTTGCTGGAATCGGCCCAGAAACTTTTGCAGGGCGATCTTTTCCATCAACACCAAAGCGACGGACTTGGGATGTTTCTTTCTCCGGAAGTGTTTCGCTACTACTTGCTCCCGTTCGCCTTTAAGGAACTGGTGTTCGTCGCCGACCGTTTTCACATCAGACCTCTTCTTCCCCTACTCAGTGGCGACGGACGGTATTATATTCTGGCTCTCAGTCAGAACAAAGTCAGACTGCTTCAAGGCACACATTACAGCATAAACGAAGTCTCTTTAGCCGACGTTCCGAAGAATCTTGCTGAGACCCTCAGGGATGACGATTCCTGGAAAGGGCTCCAGATGCATTCGGGCAGATCAGAAGGGCAGGGCAAACTTTCGTCTGTTACGCATGGGTCTGAGGTTGATAGCAAGGAGAACATCAAGCGATACTTTCGGAGGATTGATAAGGGTTTGCATGAGTTGGTTAGGGACGAACGAGTGCCTTTAGTGTTGGCAGGGGTCGATTATCTCCACCCAATTTACAGGGAAGTGAATACTTATCCCCATTTGATGGAAGCCGGAGTTTGGGGGAATCCCGAAAGGTTGAGTGCCAAAGAGTTGCACGCACAGGCTTGGACAGTCGTAAGACCTTACTTTCAGAAGGCGCAGCAAGAGGCAGTTGATCAGTATAAACAATTTATCAGTTCCGGGAGGGCTTCCAACCGTTTCAGAAAAATCATTTTAGCGGCTTATCATGGACAGATCGAGTTATTATTTGCCGTCCCTGATTTTCAGCAATCAGGCACCTTTGATCCGAGCACTGATGAGATTCACTTACACAAGAAAGAAAAAACCGGCGACCAGGATTTATTGGAGTTCGCGGCAATCCAGACCCTCCTGAACGGAGGTACTGTCTATGTGGTCAAGCCGGGAACAATGCCTGATACCGGATCGTTGGCTGCCGTGTTCCGCTATTGAACATATCTGACCCGCCCCAATCAATGTACCAGCCCTTGCGTGAATTTTCCAACCTCATAAGCCTCTGGAGCCGGCGGCCTGTAGCCCAAGGAACTGTGCGGTCTGAATCGATTGTATTCATTTCAGTATTTCACACGAGGATCCATCACCACCTAAATCGTCTATCCAAGTGAGGCACATATCCGTGGCAACACGTCCTATGCTTATCGGGGCCAGGGTATATCCCGGCTCCACTCGCCTCAGTTGACGTTAAGCCCAGCCAACCTCTTCCTTAACGAATTTGTTGGGGTAGATCCATTGGCTATGGTTGAATCCTTGCCAAACGGCGTTAGCTGGACTAATCTGATAGCCCGGATCTGCGGCTTGAGAGATCAGCACGCGAGTCCGAAACCGCATGACGGTGAACACCAGGAGTCACAGAAATGACCTTAAAAGAGCATCCAAAATGATTCTCGCAAAACCCGAAATTCTCAACCAGATCAGGAATGGCAGAATAAGAATAGAACCCTATGACGAGAATGCCATTGGCCCTGCCTCAATTGATTTGACATTAGATGACAAATTGCGGATTTTCAATACCAGCCAGCACATCACGCAAGCCGATATCGACTACAGAACGCTGACCAACCTTGTTGACATTAGCGATGGCTACCTATTGAAGCCGGGTGAACTGGTGCTTGGAATCACAAGGGAGAGGCTGACTCTCCCCGAGGACTTGTGCGGGTGGCTGAACTCACGCTCGAGATTCGCCCGAATCGGACTCATGAGTCATATAGCAGCTCCGTTCTTGGCTCCGGGGATTTCCAACAAGCAGATTCTTGAAATATACAATGCCGGACGGAACAAAATAAGGTTGACACCGGGGATGAAAATCTGCCACGTTGTTCTTCAAGAATGCCGAGGGACCGCAAAATACACCGGGGCCTGGAAAGACCAAGAGCTGTAGGGTCCGGAAGGCACTCGCCGATTCCATGCCCCCCGCACGATACCTAACCTCATCCGTAAGAAATGGTTTACCCATAATGTGAGTTCTTTGGCAAATCGGACCCGCCCGCTGATGGGACCTATCTGCTTTTAAGCGGGGGCTCCGAAAAGGAGGCGTTTCGGGTGGTGCGGTATGGCGGGGCCGACGAGACTTGACCTACCCCCCTCATATCGCTCCAGCCGATGTGATAAGATTTTGTTGGATGACAGAACCTTCCCTCGGACAGTCGGTACATAGTAGTAGAATGAGCGGAAAGGAGGTCAGGATGAAACAGATTGCTTTTCTCTTGAACTTCGGCGTGATGATCGTTTTGGGCAGTTGGCTGGACGTCGCGGGCCAGACCGATATGGACTGCCTCGCCAATCTCAAGACTATCCGTTATGACCTGGACGTCAAGGTCGATTATGAAGCGCAGAAAATCTTCGGCCGGAGCCGCTTGACCGTCCATAACTCTGGGCCCTCCACATTCGCTGCGATCCCCCTCGTCCTCTACCGTCTCCTCAAGATCGAATCCATCAAGGACGGCCATGGCGACGCCCTGTGCTTCACCCAGGATGTTGTAGCGCTCGACGATTGGGAAAAACTCCAGGTGAATTCGGTCCGGGTCACCCTGAAGGGACCTCTTCGGAGCGGGGAGAAGGAGACTCTGGAAATCTCTTACCAAGGTCACATCCTCGGGTACGCGGAAACGGGTATGGCCTACGTTAGAGATACAATTGACAAGGAATTCACGATCCTCCGTCCAGACGGCCGCGCTTATCCCGAGGTCGGCCTCCCTTCCTGGAAGGCGTCTCGCCGAATCGGGCTTCAAAATTACGACTACCGTTTAAACGTTACGGTCCCGTCCTCGCTCACTGTCGCCAACGGTGGCCGGCTCCTCGGCGTTTCCACGTCGAACGACTGGTCAACCTATAGCTACGAGAATATCAAACCGGCCTGGAGGATGGACGCTGCCATCGCCGCCTACTCCATTCTTGAAGAAGGGCGAGGGCTCCTCAAAGTCTTTCATTTCAAAGAGGACGCCGCCGGCGCTTCGACTATCCTCACCACCCTCAAGTCTACGATCAACCTCTATTCCCGATGGTTCGGTCCGCCGGAGGAGATCGAAGGATTTGCCGTGATCGAAATCCCCGATGGATTCGGCTCGCAGGCCGACGTGACGAGCATCCTCCAGACGCGCAGCGCTTTCCAAAAGCAGGACCAGACGTACCAGTTTTACCACGAGGTATCGCACCTCTTCGACGTCCGCCCGACGGACACTTTTCCGGCCCGGTTCGAGAGTGAAGGGATGGCCACGTTTCTTCAGTATCTGGTCCAGGAGAAAAAGGACGGAACCGCGGGAAGTCTGAAGAAGGCCGAGGACCGGATTCTGGGCCGCCTGAGGAAGGAACTTGAAGAGAATCCCAAGTATGTCGAAGTCCCCATGGCTGACCACGGCAAGGCTGACATCACAGACCTCTCCTACACCAAGGGGATGATCTTCTTCGCTCTCCTCCACGAGATTGTCGGTGAGGAGAAATTCTTCGCGGCAATGGGCTCCTTCTACAAAAAATTCCGGCCGACGGGCGCGACGACCGCCGATTTCGCTAATCACCTCAAATCGGAATTCGGCCAGAACGTCGGCCCGTTGATCGAGGATTGGGTCTACGGGACGCAGAGCAGCCGGGACATCGCCGCCGGACTGACATTTGGAGATCTACTCGGGAAATGCCTGAAAAGGATCGGCTAACTTCTCTGGCCGTTTGTCCGAGCGCACTTGACAGGCGAAATTGACCTGCCCCCGATCAATGTACCAGCCCTAGAATTAATTTATCAACCTCAAAAGCCTCTGGCGCCGGCGGGCTGTAGCCTGATGAACTTCGCAGGCTAAAGCGAGTATATTCCTTTTGCAGGCGGGGGCAAGTCTGCCCTTTGACTCCCAGCTAACGATAGACCTTAGCGACCAGAGTATTTTAGTTGAGGAGCAGCTCCGCCTCTCAGAGGATTGTGATGATCTGCTCCGGAGAGAACTGTTTCCTGCCCACGTCCAACTCCTTTCGTCCAACAAAATCTTAACACATCGGCTAGATCGATTTGAGAGAGGCAGGTCAGATAACATGACACCTGCGGATAAGTAATATGGCAGGGATAAAATGGTTCTTGAAAGGAGAGAAAAGGTCAAGAGGGAGACCATGAAGGGGCGGAGGGAGTTGAACCCATTGGTGATGCTTGAAGCCTTGCCAAACGGCCTCACCTAAATTATTATGAAGGGCGGAACCTGTAGCTTAAGAAATCAGCCTTCGAGTCCGAAAAGGCTCGACGACGCACAGCCCTCGCCGACTCAATCCGCCTATCAGGAAGTCCTGATGGCTGCTGAGGGTGGCGGCGAATATTCCTCAGAACCGTTCTTTTCCCAGTTTGTCCGGAGTGTTAAGGAATTGCCTTGACAAGGGCTGTCAAGTGAAATTGAATAATCTCCTCCAAATCAAGGCAGGATCATCATGAATGAAATCGGCGGCGTGCGCGGCAAGGACACGTCCGCGTGGCGAAGATGGCTGCAGTCCGCCCCCACGGCTGCTTTTCTTCTTTTGACCTTCTCGTTTTCTTGGGGCGTGTGGTGGCTGGCTGGGTCGCATCTCTCCGGCGCCGGGCGGGAATGGAGAATCGCCGTCCATACTGTCGGGTTGTGCGGCCCCACGGTGGCAGCCCTGGTCCTGACCGGGCTCCTCTACGGCCGGCGAGGGGTCGTTGATCTGCTGAAGCGGATCGCTCGCTGGCGCGTCGGGATCGGCTGGTACCTGTTTGCCCTCTTTTCAACCCTCATCATCGGCCTCACGGCCATCGGCGTGCATACTCTGGCCGGCGGCATGACTCCGCACATGAATCAACTCGTGTTCGCCCAGGCTCTTTTGCCTCTGCCTGCCGGCCTGCCGGAGGAGTACGGCTGGCGCGGATTCGCCCTGCCGCACCTCTTGAAGAAGCGCAGCGCCCTCACCTCGAGCCTGATCATCACGCTGTTCTGGGTGGTGTGGCACATTCCCATTTCTCCTGCCCTAAAAAATGTCTCGTTTTTTGGGCTCTTCCTCCTGGAGGTAATCCCTCTGTCCGTCCTGTTCAGCTGGCTCTACATCAACAGCCGCGGCAGCATCCTGTTGGTCGTCCTCTACCACATGGTTGCCAACGCGGCGGTC
>CAYOZW010000195.1:0-218 GCA_964408495.1 uncultured Eubacteriales bacterium | reverse complement strand
TGCTGAACATTCCCGGCTCGCCCTCTCTGTGGGCGGTTTACATCGGCCTGAATTGGCTGCTTGCCGTCTTGGTTGTCACCCGTTACGGCGCCTCGAATCTCACCCGCCGGATTTCCCCGTTGGATAATCAATTCGCGGGATAGCATACGTAATTCACATAATTTGCTCCTTAGTCCGCGGCCTTCCAGCGCAACGCCTTTTCGCGCACAGCCGCAGGA
>CAYOZW010000194.1:0-6474 GCA_964408495.1 uncultured Eubacteriales bacterium | reverse complement strand
GCCGAAATCGAGGCCGTGCTCTGTTCTGTCTTGCCAGCGGATGATCCTGATCTCAGTCAGTCCGGCTTTTCTTTCCTCGACGGCCAGGAAATCGTTGAAAATTTCGAAGCCCTCGAGGAAGACATCGTCCCGATGCGGGACAACCTCCGTCCAGTTCCCCTGAGCCGGCTTGTTCAGCGGGGTTTCCATCAAGCGGAAGTTCTTGGCCTGGTCGTTCGTCCGGATATACAGTTTATCCTGGAAGTGCTCGACCTGGTATTCGTGGTCGCGCCGGCGCGGCTCGACAACCTGGAATATCCCCTGTGGATCAGCCGCGTCCAGGAAACGATATTCGGTCGACAGGGTGCTTTCCGAGGCGATAAAGATAAGGTCTTTGGACTTGGATTTATAAGCCACCGTGTTGTAGGTTTCATCGTCTTCGACATAGACTTCCCGGTCTTGGGTAGCGGGGGTGCCGAGGCGGTGTTTCATGATCTTGTAAGGCCTCAGCGTGGAGGTGTCCTTGAGCGTATAGAAAACGCTTTTATTATCGTTGGCCCAGGCGACCACTCCCAGAGTGTTCGGAATCTCATCGGACAGGTCCTGGCCGGTCTTCAAATCTTTGAAGCGTTGGCGATAGAGCCGGCGGCTGACGGTATCGACAGCATAGGCCAGGAGCGCATTGTCCGGGCTGACCTCCAACCCGATGACCGAAAAGAACGGCTGCCCTTCGGCCATCTCGTTGGCGTTGATGAGAACCTCCTCGAGGGCCTCAAGGTTTTCCTTCTTGCGGCAGTAGACGGGGTATTCCTTCCCTTCTTCATAGCGGGAGTAATAATAGTATCCATTGTCCCGGTAGGGCACCGAGATATCGGTTTGCTTGATCCGGCCGACCAGCTCCTGGTAGAGCTTTTCCTGGAGCTCCTCGGTCGGCTTCATCTCCGCCCGGAGATATTCGTTTTCCGCCTCGAGGTATTGCACGACCTTGGGATTCTCGCGTTCCTTGAGCCAATAATAATCGTCAGTCCGGGTTCCTCCGAACTCATGGAATTCCTTGGCCACTTTTTCGGCCACCGGGGGGATCGGTCCGACCTCGGCTTTCCGGCAGGCCGCGCCGGCTAGAGAGACGGCGATAGCCAAGCAGATGATGAAGAGATTTTTCTGATAATTCTTGGGGAGCATCAGGCTGTTCTCCTGCTAGCGATCGAATTGCCCAGGCAGGTTAAATTTCCTTGACAAATATGTTCCGGAAAAAGACCGGCGAAATGCTATCGTGATTTTGCAGGCCGATGTAGCCCTCGGAGGCGAAATCCCTGACCTTGCCGCGAGGCTCCATCTCCCAGTCGAGGACATCCGTCCCATTCAGTTCGATACGGACGTGCTTCCCTTGGCAAGTGATCTTGAGGTGGTTCCATTCGCCGGTCGGCCGGGAAGCGTCCCGGCTCGGCCCTTCGGCATCATAGATAGCGGCTGTCTTGTGGATGCCTTCGCCGGCATCATAGATCTGGACCTCGAAAGAATGGTAGATGTAATCGTCGCTCGTGGGAACATCGGGGACTCGTATAAAAATCCCCGAGTTGGTGTTTTTCTGGGCACATTTGAAGTCGAGTTCGAGGACGAAATTCCGGAACATCTTGGCGCTGTACCAGAAAAGACCCATTCCTCCTTGGGACTTTAGGACGCCTTCTTTGGCATCGAGCTCGAAATAGCCCGGACCATAGTGGTTCCAGCCATGCTTCGAATAACGGGCGTTAAACCGAGGCAGGAGTTGAGTGTAGTCCCAATAGTAGGTCAGCTTTTGGATGTTCTCGAGTCCTTTGCGCACGGCCGGTTCCGGAGTCAACACCTCTTTTTCGTTCTCGTATTCAAAGGTCAAGAAACCGGCATAGTCCTGGACGGTCAGCTCGGCCAGGATATCGTGAAGGTTTGCCTGGCCGTCGCCGACCGCGACATCGTCAACGCCGGGAGCGGTCCCGAAATCGCTCCTGTCCTTGAGATGGACATCGACGATCCGGCCTTGGAGAAGCCGAAGTGCATCCAGCGGACGGATCCCCCCCCTCATCCAGTGCCCGGGGTCGGCGCAGGCGCCTATCCGGTCATCGAGTCCCCTCACTTTTTCGAGCACGGTCTGGGGCTTGGCGTATTTCGACGGCTCGGGATGATTGTGGACGGCGATCCGGACATCGTACTCTTTGACCAGCTTATCAAGGATAGCGAAGTCGGCATCCTGGGGCTCGGTGGCGATCACCCGGATCCCCATTTTCCGGGCGAAGTCAAACGCCCTGCGCATCTCCTCCTCGGTCCGGCCGATATCAACGACCCCGTAGCCGACAACTTCCAGGCCGGCCGCGGAGAGCCTCTGGCGAACCTTTTCGATTTGTGCGTCGGTCATCAGGTGATTGAAAACAACTCCCTTCTCGTCGGCGGAGAGAGGCTGTCCCGGATAAGCCTGCAGGTATTTTATCCCCAGCGCTTTGGTCTTCTCGACGGCTTCAAAAAAGGTGTACCTCCGGTAGGTCCAACACTGCATGGCCAGGGGGAATTTATTGATGCGGACCCGGCTTAGGTCGACTTCGGACTGAGCTGAGAACGCCGGCAGCAAGCTCGCTGAGAAAACGACAAATAGCAAAAAAAGCACGAATCGTTTCATTTTTCCTCCTTGCCGGCGGCCTTTCGATCCGAAACCGTCCGCCGGAATTGCAATCTTAGCCCCGGGCTTCCTCGGCGGGGCGTTTTTCCTTGAAGAAAGCCAGAAAGACAAAAGCACACAGGATGGTCAAGAAGCAGGGCACGAGGAATACGCTCCTCCAGTTGGTGATTTCGTTTCTGGTGAAGAGGTCATGGATCCAGCCGGCGAAGAGGCTGCCGATGTAATTGCCCACGCCGTAGGTGACGAAAGTGATCAGGCTCTGGGCGGAATGCCGGATATCCCGTGGTGCCACCGTATCCACGTAGATAAAGGCCGCGGCGAAGAAAAAGACAAAACAGAACCCGTGCAACGCCAAAGAAGCGATGACGAGCCAAGAGGGTTTCCCGATGGCGAAGATAATATAGCGGATCGGCCAAGCCAGGATTCCCAGAACGAGGATCTTGCGGATACCGATCCGGGTGATGAGGTAGGGCAGCATAAAAGCCAAGACGAAGATCTCGGCCACTTGAGCGATCGTCATCACCCAAGGAAGGATTGTGCTCGAAACGCCGACATTTTTCGAGGTCAGAAAGGGTGCGGTTAAGATGTAATAGAACATCAGCTCTGTGGCCACGACGAAGGCGATGATGATGAAGATCAAGAAGTTCCGGTCCTTCAACATCCGCAAGGCCTCGAGGAAGGCCCACGGTTTAACTCCTTCCCGACGCGGCGGAGTGCGGGGCAGGGTAAAAGACTGAAATCCCATGATCAACGAGAAAATCCCGGCCAGGAGAAGCATGTCGCCGTTGAAGGAGAGGCCGCTCATCGATTTGGCCCCGATCCTCCATAGGGTCAGGATATATCCGGCGGCGATCCAGCCGATCGTCCCCCAGACCCGGATCTGCCCGAATTCTTTCTCCGAATTATGGAGGTTGATAAAGGCAATGGAATTGGTCAGGGCCAGCGTGGGGGCATACAGCAGACAGTAGACCAGCATCAACCAGACCATCGTCCCGTAGGACGAGACCGAAGCAATGATAATCAGGAAGACCCCCCCGAATAGCTGCAGCCAGGCAACAACCTTTTGACTGGCGAAATGGCGGTCGGCCAACTGGCCTCCGATAAAGGGGGCGATGATTGTGGCCAGGGGGAGGAGGCTGTAGATCAGGCTAAATTGGGCCCCGCTGAATCCCAGGACATTTTTCAAGTATTCAGACAGGACAGGGGCCCAGGCTCCCCAGATGGCGTATTGCAGGAACATCATGAAGCCGAGGCGAAAGCGAACGTTCATGGACATCCCTCCACCGGGAATTTCGTAATGATGACTGAATTTAGCGGGGCCTGTCAAGCGCGGCGGCTCTCAAGCTTTATAGATATGTTCAATGAAATCCATGATGCTGTGGACGCTGGTCTCTACGAACTCCAGGCCGATCTCATAGGTCTCCCCCGTCCCGGCCGGAGCGGACCACTTCACTTCGGCAGTCGCCCGGATGTCTTTTCTCGTTTTCGGAGATTGGAGCTTAACGGTGAGAACCGTCCCCACTGGGATCTGTTCCGCACTTTCCACCCTCAGGCCGCTCGGAGACACGTCCTTCGCCAGGGCGTAAAAGGAGTGTTTGTCGCCGCGGACATCGGCCGGGTCCTTCGACACCAGGTGGATCTCGACCCCGTCGGCGAAGCGCGGTTCACGGCGCCGCTCAAGAGGAAGGCGGCGCCTCTTTATCCTTCGTTTTTTCCAAAACATGACCTTATATTAATAAGCCACCTGACAATAAAATTCAAGCCCCGGCGCGGCCTTGACTTCTCTTTTTTGCGAAGATAAGATGGCCGGGAGTTCATCATCATGTATGCACAGATTGGAATCATCCTGGGTGCAATGGTTCTTGCCTATGCCGTCGCCAAGGCCGCCCGGCTGACGGTGGAAATCAGCATGTTCCTGGCCGCGCTGACGGGCGGCCTGGTCGGGGTCGTTTTCGGGACTCCCCCCGCTACCGACCTGCTGCGTCACCTCGTCGAGGGGTCATCGACCTATCTCGATGTCATCCTCGTCTTTTCGACTGCCACTATCTTCATGGCCATCGTCAACGAGTCGGGCGGTGTGAACTATATCGTCCGGGCGACCATCCGGGCCTTCCACGACAAAAGGCTCGCCGCCCTGCTCATCCTCATGTTCATCGTCCTCGTTCCAGGGGCATTGACAGGAGCCGGAAGCATTTCGCTTCTCGTGGTTGGGGCGCCGGTGGCCTTGGCCCTCAGGCTCCTCGGGATCTCCCAGAAGAGGGCGGCCGCTATTCTATTCATCGTTGCCGGCTTGAGCGCCGCCGCCCCGCCGGTCAATATTTGGGCGATGATCCTCTGCGCAGGGACGGCCATCCCCTACGTAGGATTCGAGCTTCCTCTGGCCGTCCCCGTCCTGGTGTGCGGCGTTTTCACCATGTTGGTGCTGGGTTGGAAGAAGGAAAGGTCGACGGACCTCGCCACCGCGCTCAAGGACATGCCCGAAGTGCCGGTGAAAATGACCTGGTGGAGAGTTCTCCTCCCCTTTCTCGTTTTCTTCGGCACGGTCGCTCTCTATCGTTTGTTCCCCTTCAAGACGCCGATTCTGGGCCTTCCGCTCCAGTTCACTCTTTCGGCTTTGACCGCGTGGCTGGTCAGCCCCCAAAAAATCAGGTTTTTGACTCTCTCCAGAAAAACAGTCAAACGGCTTTTGCCGCTGATCGCGACGGTGGTCATCGTCGGAATGCTCCAGCAGATCATGACCGCCACGGGTGTCCGGGGGATGCTCTCCTTCGCCGTGATCAGCATCCCCCTGGTTTTTCTCCTGATCTCTCTGGCCATCGTCATTCCCGTTTCCGAGGGCGTTCTGACATACGGAGCCGCCGCCGTCCTGGGGATTCCGTTGATCTGGTACCTGGATTCAATCGGTTTTCACGCCACCGTCGCCATTGCCGGGTTGACCCTTCTCTGGCCGCTGGGCGATGGACTGCCGCCCACCGCCCTCATCGGCCGGCTCAGCGTCATGGTCTCGGATTATAAGGGCTCCTACTGGGAGTTCTTGAGGAGCACTTGGTTGCCCTGGCTGTTCATCACCATCGTCGGCATTCTCATGGTCGTCTACAGCGCCAAGCTCTCTTTCCTGGTCCGGTGGAGCATGTGAGAAAGGAGGCGCTATGCCGCTCATCATGATTTTCTATTATCTGCTCACAGTCTATCTCATCGGCCTCCTCGTCTGGAATTTCGTCCGGGAAAAGAAAAGTATCGAGGATATGGCCATGTATCTCTTGGTCCTTATCCCTCTCCTGCTGAGGGTCTTGCGCATCAAATAGAGAGCAGGGAGGCACACCATGAAGCGACTCGGCATCATCAAAGGCGTCCTGGTCCTCGTTTTTCTCGTCTTCATCATCCAGGGAGGGAATCGCCTTTATCGCCATCGCCACTACGACGTCCCCATTGTCTCCGGACCGGGGGTGACCCGGGTGGCCCGGCTCAGCGACTTCGGTCCCGGGCTCAAAGGAACCATGGCTGACACCTGGGTGTATTTCTTGGAGGGGAAAGAGCCCGGCGGGAAGGCGCTCCTGATGTCCAACACCCATGCCAACGAGCCTGAGGGATTGATGGCCACCGTGATCATCATCGAGAACGCCGTGGTCGAACAGGGCACGCTCATCGTCATCCCCCAGTTCGACCACAGCGCCAGCGTAAACACCCGAGCCGGCGACGGCTATCCCCTCTATTTCGAGGTTAAGACGGATTGGGGGCGAAAAAAATTCCGGATGGGAAACCGGGACGCCTCTCCCCTCGACCAGTGGCCTGATCCCGACGTCTATATCCATTACCCCGAAAAGCAGATGCTCTCTGTTCTGGAC
>CAYOZW010000193.1:0-6498 GCA_964408495.1 uncultured Eubacteriales bacterium | reverse complement strand
CGGCATGTTCGGCAAAAAATACCGCTTCCGCTCGACTGAAAACGTCATCGCCGAGCTGCGGCGCTATAATGACCGGAAGAACCTCATTTTTTTCTATGACGACAATTTCACCGCCGACCGCAAGCGCGCCAAGGATTTGCTGGAAGCGATGATCCAGGAGAGATTCAGGTTCAAATGGACGACTCAGGTCAGGGCGGACGTGGCCAAAGACCTTGAGCTGGTCAGGCTGATGAAGAAGTCCGGGTGCCATACACTCTACATAGGGTTTGAATCGGTCAACCCGGAGAGCCTGAAAGCCATGAAAAAACGGCAGACCGTCGAAGAGATCGCGGAGGCCATTAAGGTCCTCCGCAAGCATCGGATCGGCATTCACGGGATGTTCGTCTACGGGTTCGATGAAGATGACTGGAAGACCGTTAAGCAGACGGTCAAATTCGCTAAGAGGTCCAAGTTGAACTCCACCCAATTTCTCATCTTGACTCCTCTTCCCGGATCGGAATTTTTTGATAAGGTCCGCTGTGAGAACCGGATCCAATTCCAGGATTGGGCCCTCTATGATGCCCACCATGTCGTCTTCCGGCCGGCCCGCCTGTCCCTTTTTGACTTGCAGCGGGCCCAGATCTTCAGCCACAAGAAGTTCTATTCGCTGAAGGAATCGGCCAAGAGAATTTTGAAGGGCAAGTGGTTTGATGTGGCCATCGCCGCTTATGCCAGAAAGCTGAACCGGGTGTGGCAAAAGAAGAACGAGCTCTACCTGAAGGCTATCCATCTGCTCAAGTCGAAGAAGGGACCCAAGCTATCGATCGATTATCAAGAAGAGGTCACCATCGACCGCTAAATCAGGGCGTCATCGGATGTCAAAATGAGCTAAAACCAGCGGAAAGGGGACAAGAAGCCGCGGACAAGCTAGAAAGTATCGGAAATCGGCCAGACCTCTGATCTCGAGCAAAGAGAAGGTCATGACAGGTATTCAGCCGAGGTCTCTGCGGCCATCAGGAGTTCTTGATAGGCGATATGAGACGGAGGAGGCCTCTCCGCGACAAAGGTCAGCTTCAGGTGGTCGATGATGCGATCCACCACGGCATAGTCGGTGAGGAAAGCGATGACCTCGCGGCCTCAATCATGGGTTTCCTGGGAACTGGCCTTTGCGATCAAACTACTCAATCAGCCGGCGGGCCAGCCGATGTAAATCCGGATTTGCCAGGGCCAACAGCTTTTTCTTGACCACTCTGGAAAAATATTCTATTTCGGTTTTTGACAGCTTTTCCCGTCTCAGTTTTTTTAAGATTATTTCTTTTTGCGAGGGAGAGAAAATCTGCGACAGGGAATATTCCAGTCCAAGTTCTTCTCGCACCGATAAAATATTCTCCATTCTGGGGCCAGCTTTCTCAAAATAGTCCCGAAAAATTGCCCTGATTTTCTCGGTCGACAGCCGAACTGATCCAACCTGGATATAATCTTTAGCAACGAATTGATTCACCAGTTTTCCAATGTCCTTTATGTCGGCAGGGCCAAGAATCTTGTATAAATCCGAGACCCAAGCGGATTTCAGGTTCTGCATCTTGTATACAACGTAGGCCACCGAAAGTAGACGACGATAATTGTCTTTTTCACTCGGGGCTTTCAGCAAAGACAGAATCCGGTTGTAATTAAAGACGTTTCTTTCTTCGCTATGGGCCAACATGACTGGAAATCCCTGCCAAAGTCGGGGATCCTTGCTTTTCACAACATCAGCCAAAATATCATTTCCATCCTCGCCGTCCTCTATTTCGAATAGGGGATAGCCGAGCCGGCGCACCTTTTTTACAAGGTCTTCGTTATTTTCCATTTGAATTCCTCTCTTTTGTGAGCCTCAAAAAATATACCAAGTTTTTCAAGACTCTCTCCTCTGAAATATCGTAGGATGCTGTCGCGCGAAATCTTCGCTCGAAAACCTGGCTATCGATATCGTTTTCTTTATGCCTCATCAATGCCAGGCAGTCCTCCATATCAGCAGATGTCCCCCTGAACAATTTGGTTATGAGAAGATCGTAATAATTGAGCGCGCCCAGATAGATATAGGTGAACTCTTTGATCAATAGATGGTTATCTGGCTCCAGGGGTGATTCCAGTAAATCTGTTGTATGAACACGGGGACCTCTGAACAGATCAAAAACGAAATCGTCTCCTCTCCTCAGACCGGAACCGCTCACGGATTTGTATCCGAGCTGATCCAGCGTTCTAGAAAGATAGTCATGCTCTGCAGGGTCAGGGACGATGAGATCAATATCCTTAGTTGACGGCTTCATATTGAGTAGGGTAAGAGCGGTTCCGCCACAGGCAATAAGTCTGACCCGCCTTCTGAGAAAGCTGTCCCAGTCTGCCAGCCTGGCCAAAAGGAGTTCTTTGTTAGCTCTATGTTCCATACAATTATTTGTATAAATAAATACAATTAATTGTATTAAAACATACAATAATTAATAGCCTCTGTCAAGAGGGAGAAGCAGAATAATCTCTCTCCGAATTTTCCGCTTGACAAAGGCCCGGGGGCGCCTTATTGTATATAAGGTGAACAAAATGGTGAACAAACTGCGCAAAGAGCTGACCCAGCGCCAGAGAAAGGCCCTCCAGGTCATTGAGACCTTTGTCCTCGAGCACGGCTTTCCCCCGACCATCCGCGAGCTCGGGAGGCGGCTGGGCCTGGCTAACCCCTCGGCCGTCTTCAAGCACGTCCTCAGCCTGGAAAGGAAGGGCTACCTTCGCCGCGAGGGAGGGGAGCTGCGCCTCGCCGGGTTCTCGACACCGCTCGACAGCCGGGTCAGGGTGCCCCTCGTCGGCGTCGCCCCCGCCGGCCGGGCCCAGGAGGTCTTCGACTCCCTCGGCGAGAGCGTGGACGTGCCCGAGTGGATGCTCGGCCGTCGTGAGAACGTCTTCTGTATCCGCGTTGCCGGGAAAAGCATGGTGGACGCCTACATCGACGACGGCGACCGGGTGCTCTTGGAGAGGACCAACACGGCCCAGTCCGGCGAGATGGTCGTGGCCCGCCTGGACGACGGCTCGGTGACGTTGAAGAGGCTCCGCCGGGAAAACGGCCGGATCCTCCTCGTCCCCGAGAACTCGGAGTTCGCGCCGCTCGAGGTCAAAGAGCTCCGGGTGGTCGGCCGGGTCGTCGGCCTGCTGCGGAAGTACTGAGGAAGATTGCTTCACTTCGTTCGCAATGACAAGGGAGGAATGCCGTCCTTGAGGAGACCGGGATGAGACGTCGCTCCATCGTCCACATCGACATCGACGCCTTTTTCGCGGCTGTCGAGGAGCTGCTCAATCCCGCCTTGAAAGGGAAGCCGGTCATCGTCGGCGGCCTGTCCCACGAGCGGGGTGTGGCCTCGACCTGCAACTACGAGGCCCGCCGCTACGGTGTCCACTCCGGCATGCCCCTGCGTAAGGCCTACCAGCTCTGCCCGAACGGCCTCTTCATCCGCGGCAACTACCAGGTCTACCAGGCCTTCTCCGAGAAGTTCTTCCGCATCCTCCATGAGTATACGCCGGATGTCGAGGAGGCCTCGCTCGACGAAGCCTACCTCGAGCTGACCCGCTGCCGGCATCTCTATCCGTCTTTTTCCGACACCGCCCGAAAGATAAAGGTGCGGATCGAAAAAGAAACGGGTCTCAAAGTTTCGGCCGGTATGGCGCCCAACAAGATCCTGGCCAAACTGGCCACCAAGCGAGCCAAGCCCGCCGGGTTCTTCGAGGTTGAGGAAGGCCGGGAGGAGGAATTCCTCCGCGGCCTCGGCATCGAGAGCCTCCCCGGGATCGGGCCCAAGGCTCAGGTCGTCCTTAGGATGCTCAACATCCACAAGATCGGCGACCTCTGGGGGATGCCGCGCGGCTCGCTGCGCTCCCTCTTCGGCCTCGAGGGCGAGGAGGTCTATCTCCAGTCGCGGGGGATCGACAGCCGGCCCGTCTTCACCCGCACCGTCCCCAAGTCCGTCTCCCGCGAAACGACCTTCCTGGAAGACCTCTGGGACCGGCGGCTGCTCCTCGCTCATCTCGCCTACCTCTGCGACCGGCTGACCCTCGGCCTGCGGCAGGAACATCTCTTCGCCCACGTCATCGAGGTCAAGGCCCGCACCTCCGACTTCAAGACCGAGGTGCGGCGCCGCCACCTGCTGACCCCCCTCCAGGAGATGGGCGGGATCTACCGGGTCGCCGAGGACCTTTTCCTGGGTCTCTTTGCCTCGTCGCGGCTGGCCTTGAGGCTCGTCGGCGTCAAGGCTTCGGACCTGGTCAGGGCCAGGTCCCTTTCTCTCTTCGAGCCGTACTCGGCCCGGGAAGAGCGGCTGGGTGCGGCCGTCGACCGGGTGCGGGAGAAGCACGGGTTCGGCTCGGTTCTGACGGCGCGGGAAAAGATGCTCGACACCGTCTACCAGTTCGAGCCGAGGCGCGGGTTTGTCCTCAAGACCGCCTCGTTAACGAGATGAGCGTCATGATGCCTGGGTCTCTTCTGAATGAGGAATCACCCCTCCTCCGGACCTCCTCCCACCAGGGGAGGAGGATTGATCGGCGGCCCTCGTCTTCTTTCTCTAGTTGGCGGGGGAGGGAAAATCGAGTGGCCGGTAGAGATTTTCAGAAATCGGTTGCGAATCCCAGTTGCCTCCCTAACTCCTCCCCCCTGGCGGGGGAGGATGAAGGAGAGGGAGAAAGGGGATAGAGGTTGAGCATGTTCGTCCCGCTGCGCATCCATTCCGTTTACAGCCGGGGGAAGGGGAGCGTCACGTTGGAGGAAGCGGCGGCGTGGACCTCGCGGAAAAGGATCGGAGCGGCGGCCCTCTCTGATATCGAGAATATCTACGGTTGGGCGAAGTGGAAGAGAGCGGCGGAAGCGCGTGGGGTG
The DNA here is from genome assembly GCA_964408495.1 of uncultured Eubacteriales bacterium. Lineage (GTDB taxonomy): Bacteria > Acidobacteriota > Aminicenantia > Aminicenantales > UBA8522 > UBA8522. The sequence goes on along the minus strand of CAYOZW010000193.1, from coordinate 1,628 downwards.
CGGCCCCTTTTCGGCTGCGAGCTCGATGTCGGCGGCCGGCAGTTTGTCTTCCTCGTCAAGAGCCGGGAAGGTTACTGGAACCTGATGGAGATATTCAACCAGAAGGGGAGGCGGCCAGCAGAAGAAGATGAGAAAAGAGTTGCAGGTTGGGGGGACGCAAAGCCCGGAGGAAAGGCCGGGGCGAGGAGTGAGGGCGGTTTGTTGGCGGCGGGAAGCGAAGGAAAGGATGAGCGAACAGTTCGGTTGGCGGCCGACGGCCTGATCACTATTTTTATCCCCAAGGCTGAAGACATCGATTGGCCGATGGCATTCAACCTGATTGCAAGACATCGGTCCGGTGAGAAGGCCGCTGGTTTTCAGGGCTGTTCAGGCAACGGGACGGGCGTTGATATCGATTCATTCGGCCCGGGCGATTTTTACCTGGGCTGTGACTTCGCCAATTTTCAAAAGACGGTCGAGTGGGCCCGCGCCCACAACCTCCCCCTCGTCTGGGCCAACCCGCTGAAGTTCATCCAGAGCCCGGAACGCCTGATCCTTCTCCACGCCATCACCAGGAAGGTCCCCTATCCGCCGGAGAAGGACAGGTTGGCGGGAAGGACGGCGTTCTTCGGTCCGGACCAGGAAACGATCGCCCTCCGCAAGCTCGGTCCCGCCGTTAAGGGCTCCCTCCAGAGGACGTTTGATGTCGCCGAGAAATGCCGCTTCCCCTTTGATGGGATCGTGCCGCCGCTCCCTCCGGATCTTTTTTCCACGACCCTGCGCGAGCTCATCATGGAGCGGCTCCGCGGCGCCAAGAACCTGAGCTGGCGGGAGCGCCAGCGGGCCCGCCGCGAGCTCGAAATCATTGAGAAATCGGGGTTCGCACCTTACTTCCTCATCGTCCACGACGTCGTCGAGTTCGCCCGCCGTCACCGTATCCTCCACAACCTCAAGGGTTCAGGAGCCTCCTCCTATCTGGCCTACCTCCTCGGTATCTCCCACGTCAGCCCGGTCGAGTTTGACCTCTATTTCGAGCGCTTCCTCAACGCCGGCCGGAACGACCCTCCGGACATCGACCTCGATTTCGACTCGCGCCGCCGCGACGAGGTCCTCAGCTACGTCCTGAAGAAATACGGCCAGGGAGAAAAGATCGGCGGGGCCTTCGTCTGCAGCCTGAAGAACTACCGCGCCCGCTCCGCTCTCTACGAGACGGCCCGGGCCTTCGGCATCCCTCCGGAGGAGGCGCGGTCGCTGACGAAGAGGGTCCCGTATTTCGCCGAGCCGGATTTTTTGCGGCGGGATAAGCCCGCCGCGGGCCATCTCGAGGTTTGGAAGATGGCCTCGGAGCTCGGCGGCGTCTACGCCGAGATCTCGCTCCACGTCGGCGGCGTCATCCTTACGCCCGCGCCGGCGGCCCGCTTCCTCCCGCTCGAGGAGTCGGCCAAAGGGCTGGTTATGAGCCACTTCGACCGGGACGCGGTCGAAGACCTCAAGCTCATCAAGCTTGACCTCCTTTCGGTCCGCGGGCTGGCGGCCATCTCCGAGACGAGAGAGAGGCTCGGTCTCCGGGGCATCCCGTCCGGCGATAGCAAGACCTACAAGTTCCTCCAGACGGCCCAGACCATCGGCTGCTTCCAGGTGGAGAGCCC
>CAYOZW010000192.1:4987-6528 GCA_964408495.1 uncultured Eubacteriales bacterium | reverse complement strand
AGAGAGGGCCACGACATTGGCCTGGCTCTCCCTGGCCGCAGCGACGAATTGATCCGCCGAGGCGTCTATGCCGAGGTCGACGATTCTGTAGCCCGCGCCTTTGAGCATCATGGCGACGATGTTTTTCCCGATATCGTGGAGGTCACCCTTGACCGTGGCGATAACGACCGTGCCCTTGGGCTGTATGCCCTCCTTGACCAGCAGCGGCTCGAGTTTGGCCATTCCGGCGTTCATGGCCCGGGCGGCGACGAGCACTTCGGGGATGAAGACCTCGTTGTTCTTGAACATGACACCCAGCCGGTCCATCCCGACGATCAGTCCCTCGTTCAGGATCGCGGCCGCGGACTGGCCGGAGGCCAGGGCCTGGTCAACCAGCTTCTCCACCTCGTCCTTTTTCCCTTTGAGCAGCGCCTCCTGGATATCGTTCAGCATGATAACCTCCTCTCCACTTCGGGAATTGATCTCAGAGACCTACAATATATCTGAAATATCAACAGGAATGTCAAGAATCATGGCTGGGCCGGCCATCTCCCGCACCCACGCCGATCCCGAGCCTGGACCTTGACGGGAGATACTGATCCGGTTTATCCTGAACAGCATATTCGTTTTATGCTAAACGACATTAAGCAACTCGGCAAGGAAACGGCCGTCTACGGGGTGAGCACGATTATCGGCCGTTTCCTGAATTTTCTCCTCGTCCCCCTCTATACCAATGTTTTTTCCCGGACGGAATACGGCTTGGTAACCAACATCTACGCCTACATCGCCCTGCTCAACATCATCTATCTTTACGGGATGGATTCAGCCTACTTGAAATACGCCAGCACGGAGGAGCTGGGGGATGAAAGAAGGACGTTCAGCACGGCCTACAATGCCGTCCTCCTTAGCTCTCTTCTGTATTCTATTCTCTTCCTGGTCTTTCGGGGCGGGCTCTTCCGGCTGTTCGCCCTGGCCGAAGGGCAGACACCGATCCTTTTCTTTATCATGGGCATTCTGTTCTTCGATGCCGTCTCGATCGTGCCCTTTGCCCGGCTGCGTTTCCACAACCGGCCCTGGAAGTTTGCCATCATCAAGTCCGTCAATATCGTCGTCAACTTGACGCTGAATCTGGTTTTCATTCTGCGGTTCCATATGGGTATCGAGAGTGTCTTCCTGGCCGGACTGGCCGCCTCGATCCTAACCTGGCTCATTCTTCTGCCCGATATCCTCAGGGACCTGGAGTTCCGGGTCGGCAGCGGCCTTCTCCGAGCTCTCCTCAGGTTCGGGATCCCCTTTGTCCCCACCGGGCTCGCTTCGATGATCACCCAGGTCATCGACCGGCCCATCCTGCTGGCTCTGACGAGCGCGGCAACCGTGGGCGTTTACCAGGCTAACTACAAGCTGGGAATCTTCATGATGCTCTTCGTTTCCATGTTTCAATACGCCTGGCAGCCCTTCTTCTTCAAGAACGCAGCCAGGGGGGACGCCAAGGTCCTCTTCAGCAAGGTCCTGACAGCGTTTCTTCTCGCGGGCTCAGCCATCTTCATTGTCTTGAGTCTGTT
>CAYOZW010000192.1:0-4977 GCA_964408495.1 uncultured Eubacteriales bacterium | reverse complement strand
CATCGTTAAGCTGAGCCTATTCGGAGTTCACCTTATCGGCCGCGACTTCTGGGGAGGATTGCCCATCGTGCCGATCATCCTTCTGGCTTATCTGTTCAACGGCCTGTACATCAACTTCATGGCCGGCCTCCAGATCGAGAAGAAGACTCAATTCATGCCGATCGTCACCGGGGCCGGCGCCCTGGCCAACGTCGCGGCCAACTTCCTGCTCATCCCAAAGTATGGATATATCGGCGCCGCCTGGGCCACCCTGGTGAGTTATCTCATCATGGCGGCCGGAAACTACTTTGTCTCGCAGCGTTTCTACAGGATCCAGTACGAGTCTCGCAAGCTGGCGCTCATCGGGATCATTCTGTCAGTCTCCTTTGGAGGCTATCTGATCGCCGTCCGGTTTTGGCCGGACGGAGGAATTCTCCTCAAGATGATCGCCCTAGTCACCTATCTGCTTCTTATCTTATCCTTTCGCCTGGTCGACCTCCGCCAATTAAGGGGATGTTCCCCAAACGCCAATTAAGGGGAACGTCCCCGAGTTTTGACAACGGCCTGACCTGTGTTATAAGCTTTTCCCGGAATTTTCGGCCGGCAAGACTGAGATGACGCCCGTGCCTTTCAAAATCGGAGTGGACAGCTATTCGCTTCATCCTCTGAAGCTGACTCCCTTCGAACTCCTGGACTGGGTCAAGGCCAACGGAGGCGATGGAGTGCAGTTCTCCGAAATTATCCTCCCTCCACGCCGCCGGCTCGATAAACCCTTTCTCCGCGATCTTTCTCAATACGCCCGGGAGAAACGGCTCTACCTCGAGTGGGGAGGAGGACAGCATATCCCTTTCGACCTCCGGACGGGACGTCCGGTTGACACCTTCATGGTGAATCGGCGGGCCGCCGAGCAGGCCCATCTCCTCGGCCTCCGGGCCATCCGTTCCTGCTCGGGCGGCCTGATGCGCTGGACGGACGATGCCCTCCCGACCGAGGTCCTTTTGCAGGCTATGGCCCAGAGCCTCCAAGCACAGAAGGGGATGCTCGGCGACCTCGGGGTAACCCTGGCCATCGAAACCCACTTTGAGTTCACCACCTTCGAGCTCCGCCGTCTCTTCTCCGCTTGCGGGGTCCGGCCGGGAGAGTATCTTGGCATCTGCCTCGACACCATGAACCTGCTGACCATGCTCGAAGATCCGATCCTGGCCACAAAGAGACTCCTCCCGTGGGTGGTCATGACCCACTTCAAGGACGGTGGGATTCTGATGACCGAAAACGGCCTGCTCTCTTTTCCGGTGGAAGCGGGAAAGGGCATTGTCGACCTTAAAAAGATCGTCGGCCTGCTCTCCACCCTCGACCGCCCCGTTCATCTCTCGCTGGAGGACCATGGAGGGGAATTTTTGATCCCGATCTTCAACCGGGCTTTCCTCCTCAAATTCCCCGACCTCACCGTGGTCGAGCTCGCCCGACTCCTCGCGCTGGCCAGGGACAGTCTAAATCTTTTTGAACGGGGAAAGCTCACCGCCGTCGAGAGAAGCGGCTGGCCGGAGGTCTGCGAAGAACGGGTCAGGAAAGGCCTTGACAACATCAAGCGAATAGTGGGATGAACGGATAGGATGCCGCACGAACGTTTCCATTTCTCGGACCGCAACGCCCTGGAACGCAAGATCTCTGAGCTCGGTTTGGACATGCCGTCCTCCGATGATATTTCCGTTCTTTTCAGCCCCCTCTATATGCCGGGAAGGACGTTGCTCAACCGTTTTGTCGTCCTCCCGATGGAGGGCGCCGACGCCGATCCTTCCGGCAAGCCCTCGGATCTGACCTTCCGCCGCTACAAACGGTTCGCCGAGGGGGGGAGCGGCGCAATCTGGTTCGAGGCGACCTCGGTCGTGGCCGAAGCTCGTTCCAATCCGCATCAGCTCTGGATTCAGCCGGAAACCAAGAAAGGCTTCCAAAGACTCGTCAAGGAGACGCGGCTGGCCGCTCATAGAAAATTCGGGCATGATCACGACCTGCTGCTCATCCTCCAGCTCACCCATTCCGGGCGTTTCGCCAGGCCGGACGGCGGGCCGGCGCCAATAGTCGCTCAGAGCAATCCCTTTTTCGACAGCGAGAGAAGTCTCTCCTCCCAACCTCGTCTCATTCTTGACTCAGAACTCGACGCCCTTCAGGATCGCTTTGCTGCGGCGGCCGGACTGGCCGCTGAGGCCGGGTTCGATGGCGTCGACATCAAAGCCTGCCACGGTTATTTGATCTCGGAACTCTTGGCCGCCCGCACCAGACCGGACAGCCGTTACGGCGGGGGGTTCGAAAACAGAATCCGCTTTCTGATGGAGACATCGCAAAAAATCCGGCGGGAATACCCGGGCTTGATTGTCACCAGCCGGCTCAGTGTTTTTGATGCGATTCCCCAGCCCTATGGATTCGGCGTTGATGCTGAGGATGCCGAACGGCCGGACCTCCGGGAGCCGATTGAGCTCATCGGGAGGCTGGTCCGTCTGGGCTATCCACTCATCGGGATCTCTCTCGGGATCCCCGCCCACCGGTCTCACCTGGGACGCCCCTACGATAAACCGCTCATCGGACAGGACCTCCCGGCGGAACATCCGCTCGAGGGAGTCGCCCGCTGGCTGCGTCTGACGACGGAGATCCAGAAGGCCTTTCCTTCGCTTCCGGTCGTCAGCGCCGGCTATTCCTGGCTCCGCCACCTCTTCCCGCCCATCGCAGCGGCCGCGGTGGAAAGGGGAAAAGCTTCGCTCATCGGACTGGGGAGAGAGGCTCTCGCCTATCCCGATTGGACAAATGACCTGGCCGCCGAAGGCATCCTTGACCCCCGACGGGTCTGCCTCTCCTGCTCGAAGTGCTCCCAAATGCTCCGGACCGGAACTCCCGTCGGCTGTGCCGTCCGCGACGCGGCCATCTACCAAGCCGAATTCCGCAGGGCCAGGAAGCTCGCGAAAGAGATCCAGCGGGACAAGAAGAAAAAGGCCAAGGCCGCGAAAAGGCATAGAGATAGGAAGCCCTGAGATGAAAAAGAACATCATGTCCGTCGGCGCCGCCCGTATCCCCGTCATTTCTCTTAACACGCTCATCATCGGCAGTGGAGCAGCCTCACTCAACACGGCCGTTTGCCTGCGCAAACAGGGAGTTGAGGATATCGCCATCGCCACCGACCGATGGGGCGGGGGGACTTCCAACAACGCCGGTTCGGACAAACAGACCTACTACAAGCTCTCCCTGGCCGGAGAACTTCCTGACTCCGCCCTCCGTATGGCGGTCGATCTATTTACCGGCGGCTCTATGCACGGCGACATCGCCTTTGTCGAAGCTCAGAACTCGGCCCAAGCCTTCTTCCATCTCGTCGAACTCGGTGTGCCTTTTCCCCACGACCGCTACGGAGCCTATGCCGGCTACAAAACAGACCATGATCCCAGGCAGAGGGCCACCTCCGCCGGGCCCCTGACCTCGCGTTTGATGGTCGAGGCGCTGAGCCGGGAGGTCAAGAAAGAAGGCATCCCCATCTTTGACCGACACGAAGTCATCGCTCTTCTCACCCAAGGAAGGGGAAACGCTAAAAGGGTCGTCGGCGCTATCGCCATCAACAAAGAAAACATCGGTCCAGCCGGCTTCGGGTTCGTTCTGTTCAACGCGGTGAACATCGTGCTCGGGACGGGCGGACCGGCGGGAATATACAAAACCTCGGTCTATCCTGAAAGCCAGGTCGGCTCGCACGGACTGGCCTTCAGCGCCGGTGCCGTCTCTCAGAACCTGACGGAATCTCAATACGGACTGGCCTCCCTCAAGTTTCGCTGGAACTTGTCCGGGACCTACCAGCAGGTCATCCCCTGCTATCTCTCGACAGACTCTAGGGGCCGAGACGAGCGGGAATTCCTGAACGAATATTTTCCCGACATGGGCCGTTTGTCAACGGCCATTTTTCTCAAAGGGTACCAATGGCCGTTTGACCCGGCGAAAATCCGGAACTACGGGTCTTCGCTCATCGATATCCTCGTCTACCAGGAAACCGTTCTCAAGGGGAGGAGGGTCTTCCTTGATTTCCGGAGGAACCCAGGCGGTGGCGGAAAGCTCGAAGAGTTCGCCTTCCCTCTCCTCAGTCCCGAGGCGCTGACCTATCTCCAAAGATCGAACGCCCTTCTGCCCACGCCCATCCGCCGGCTCACCAAGATGAACCCGCCGGCGGTCGCAGTCTACAGGGACCAGGGCATCGACCTGGCCCGCGAGCCGCTGGAGATAGGTCTCTGCGCTCAGCACAATAACGGCGGTTTCCGGGCCAACATCTGGTGGGAATCCAACATCAAGCATCTCTTTCCCGTCGGCGAAGTGAACGGCAGTCACGGGGTGCGGCGTCCCGGAGGATCGGCCCTTAACTCGGGCCAGGTGGGAAGCATGAGGGCCGCCTTCTTCATCGCCAGGAGATACAACGCCGCTCCGCCCGGCCAAAAAGCGTTTCTCACCCGAGTGGGTCCCCAGGTCCGCGCCGCCCTTGGCCGGGCCGGAAAGATGATCGGCAAAAAAACGCCGGATTCCGGCTTGATCGCCCGGACCCGCCAAGAAATCCAGGAGAGGATGTCGGCCTGCGGGGCGGCCGTCCGGGACCCGGAAAGGGTCAGAAAAGCCGTCGCGGAAGCCTGGTCCCTTTATTCCCGGCTGAAATCGCAAATCAGGGTGCCTTCGATGCGGGAGATCCCTGCCGCCTTCAAGAACCTCGACCTCTGTTTGACCCACGCCCTTTATCTCGAAGCGATCAACGAGTACCTGAACAAAGGAGGGCGGAGCCGAGGCTCATATTTGGTCCTGGACACGGCCGGCGAAAAGCCCTGCCAGGAACTGGGCGATGAATGGCGCTACACCTTGAACCCCCGTCCTTCCTTCGTCGATCAGAAGATCCTGGAGGTTTTCCTGACCGAAAAAGGACGGGTGGTCAAGGAGTGGGTGGACATCCGGCCCATCCCCCGGGAGGACCTCTGGTTCGAGACCGTC
>CAYOZW010000191.1:3343-6611 GCA_964408495.1 uncultured Eubacteriales bacterium | reverse complement strand
GGATCGAGCTATTGACCAAAGATAAGGAAGGGTCTCCCTCAAAGAGCAAGCCTAAGGAAAAACCTCCGCTCTCCAAGGCCAAGAAAAGCCCTTACCGAAAGGCCAAGTCATGAAACGGACGGGAGTTTTTGTCTGCCACTGCGGCATCAACATCGCCGGCACTGTAGACGTCAAGAAGGTCGCCGAAGAGCTGGCCAAGCACCCGGGCGTCGCCCACTCCGAAGATTACGTCTATATGTGCTCAGACCCAGGACAGAACCTGATCGAGAAGGCCATCCAGGAGAAAAAACTGGACAGCGTTGTTGTCGCCTGCTGCTCTCCCAACCTTCATGAAACGACTTTCCGCAACGCCGCTAAACGCGCCGGCATCAACAGCTTCTGCTGTGAGATCGCCAACATCCGTGAGCAGTGCAGCTGGGTTCACAAGGATAAATCACGGGCCACCCAAAAGGCCGCTAAGATCACTCACTCCACGGTTGAAAAGGTCCGTCAGAATGAGTCCCTGGAAGCCCTGAGCGTCCCTGTGACCCGGCGGGCCCTCGTCATCGGCGGCGGGATTTCCGGCATCCAGGCCTCTCTCGACCTGGCCAACAGCGGGTTCGAGGTGATCCTGGTCGAGCGGAGCCCTTCCATCGGCGGCCACATGATCCAGTTGTCCGAGACCTTTCCCACACTCGATTGCTCGCAGTGTATCCTGACACCGAAGATGGTCGAGGTGTCCAAGCATCCCAAGATCAAGCTGATGACCTACAGCGAGGTTCAGGACGTCACCGGCTATGTCGGCAACTTCAAGGTCAAGATCCTAAAGAAACCCACCTACGTCGACCCGGCGAAGTGCACACTCTGCGATGAATGCACCAAGGTCTGCCCGATCGTCGTTCCCAACGAGTTCGACCTGGGTCTGACGGGACGGCGGGCGATCTATATTCCATTCCCCCAGGCCATTCCGGCATCTTACACGCTCGACGACAGGAATTGTCCCGACCTCTCCACCACCATCGCCTGCGGCAAGTGTGCCGATGTCTGCGAGCCCAAGGCCATTGATTACGACCAGAAACCCGAAATCATCGAGGAAGAAGTGGGGACCATCATTGTTGCCACTGGCTATGACCTCTATGATAAGGAGAACATGGCCGAATACGGCTTCGGCAAGTACGCCGATGTCCTGGATGGCCTCCAGTTCGAACGTCTCTGTTCGGCGTCCGGTCCCACCATGGGGAAGATCCTCCGGCCATCCGACCATAAAGAGCCCAAGGAGGTCGTTTTCATCCAGTGCTCCGGTTCCCGTGATCCGGAGAACCACTGCGCTTACTGCTCGAAGATCTGCTGCATGTACACGGCCAAGCACGCGATGCTCTACAAGCACCACGTTCATGATGGCCAGGCCTATATCTTTTATATCGACATCCGTTCCGGCGGCAAAGGATATGAAGAATTCGTCCAGCGGGCGGTCGAAGACGATGGTGTGGTTTATCTCCGGGGCAAGGTCTCCAAGGTCTTCGAGGATAAGGGCAAGATCATCGTCTGGGGAGTGGACACCCTGACCGGCAAAGCTATCGAGATCGCCGCCGACATGGTCGTCCTCGCCCAGGCCATGCGCCCCTCCCAGGGCGCCCAAGAGCTGGCCAAGAAGCTCAAGCTCGCTGTGGATAAGGACGGATTTCTGGCGGAAGCCCATCCCAAACTGAGACCGGTGGAAAGCGTGACCGCCGGCATGTTCCTGGCTGGAGCCGCCCAGGCTCCCAAGGACATCCCTGAAGCCGTCGCCCAGGCCAGCGGTGCGGCCGCGAAAGCGGTGACCATTCTCTCTCAGGAAAGATTGTTCCATGCTCCAACCGTGGCCAGAGTCATTAACAACCTGTGCACAGGCTGCGGGATGTGCGTGGCCGTTTGTCCCTATGATTCCCTTTCCTTGAAGGATGGGAAAGTGGAGGTCAACGAGGTTCTCTGCGAAGGCTGCGGCACCTGTACGGCCACCTGCCTGCGGTCGGCCATCCAGGTCAAGAACCTCACTCAGAATCAGGTCGCTGAAATGATCAACGCGTCTCTCGGAGGATAATTATGGCCGAGGAGTTCGAACCCCGGATCGTCGCTTTTCTCTGCAAGTGGTGTTCCTCGGCCGGGAGCGACCTGGCCGGCGTTTCCAGGATGGAATACCCGCCCAACGTCGTCCCCATTCAAGTGATGTGCTCCGGGAGCGTCTCCCCTCTCTATGTTTTCACGGCCTTCAATAAGGGCGCCGACGGGGTGCTCGTCTCCGGCTGCCATCCCGGCGACTGCCATTACATCAAGGGAAACTATTACGCCCGGCGTCGGTTGAACCTCGTTAAGAAGCTCGTGGAATATATCGGTCTCGAGCCGGAGAGGTTCCGGATGTCCTGGGTTTCCGCCGCCGAAGGGACAAAGTACACCCAGATCATCAAGGACTTCGTCAAGGAACTGAAACCCCTTGGCCCGCAAACGAAGCTGAGGAGAAACTCCTAATGGCAAAGATCGAGGATCTCAAGGACGAAGCCAGGAAACTTCTCCAGAGCGGCAAGGTCAAATATATCATCGGCTACGGTGCCGGCAGCAACGGCTGGCCGGCCGCTCCTCTCTTCATCAAGAAACCCGAGGACGTGGATAAACTCATCTGGGACCCGACCTGCGTCCACAACCTCGTCCGCTTTCTGGTCGACGAAAAGCGCCGGAAAGGCCGGGAAAAACCGCCGGACAAGAGGCCGGTCGGTGTTGTCGTCAAGGGATGTGACAGCCGGGCCATCGTCGTCCTCCTCCAGGAAAAGTTCATCGAGCGGAATGATGTTTATATCCTGGGCGTCTCCTGCGAAAAAGCGGGGGTTGTCGACGACGCTAAGCTGGCTAACAAGCTGGCCGGAAAGAGAGTGAAGTCGATCGAAGTCGACGGCCAGGACCGCTTTGTCATCACTGCCGACGGAGTGAAGACCGAGGTTCCCGTCGAGGAACTCCTGGCCGAGAGATGCCTGGAATGCCGGGCCAATTTTCCCGTAATCTATGATGTCCTGAGCGGCGAAAAGTCAAAAAAACAGGTGGACAAGCCGTTCGGCTCCGTCGATAAGATTGAGTCCCTTCCGGTCGAAGAACGATGGAAATTTTGGAAAGAGCAACTCGATAAGTGCATCCGTTGCTACGCCTGTCGCTCGGCCTGCCCGATGTGCTATTGCGACGAGTGTGTCGTCGACAGCATCAACCTGGCGGTCAGTGCCGATACAACGGCGGACGAGAAAGCGCGGAGGGTCAAATGGATCCA
>CAYOZW010000191.1:0-3333 GCA_964408495.1 uncultured Eubacteriales bacterium | reverse complement strand
GGTCGGCGGTTCCCTCTGAAAACATCGTCTATCACCTCGTCCGGGCCATCCATCTCGGCGGCCGCTGCATCGATTGCGGCGAATGCGAACGGGTCTGCCCACTCGACATCCCCCTTCGGTTCCTCAACAAGAAATTGGAGAAAGAGGCCAAAGAGCTCTTTGATTATGAGGTTGGGTTCGACCCCGAACTTCCCGCCCTGATCTCCAGTTTCCGGGACGACGATCCCCAAGACTTCATCAGGTAGGACGATGGAAAAAACACTCAACAAGAAGGCCTTCCCCCAATGGCTTAAGAAGCTGGCATCCTGGAAAGTCTACGTCCCCCATAAGGATGAAGAGGGCCGCTGGAATTATGTCGAAGCAAACGGTGAACCGGCCGGTCTGGATGTTCTCCAGACGACCATCCCCTCCAAAAAGGTCCTCTTCCCCCAGAGCGAGGTTTTTCTCGAGTTCTCGGAATCACAAGAGGACGACAAGGAAAGCCTAGAGGTGCGGGAGGTCCTGCCCCCTTCCGAGCCCCAGGTCATCTTCGGAGTGCGGCCCTGTGAAGCCAGGGCCGCCTGGCTGCTGGACGGTGTGTTCGGCGGCGACCCCAAGGACGTTTACTACTGGAAGCGCCGTGACCAGACGACGATTGTCGGTTTCGCCTGCACTCCTCCCCCTTCCGAAAACTGCTTTTGCACTTCGGTGGAAGGTTCTCCCTGCTCCGAAGAGGGATCCGATATCCTGCTGACTGACCTCGGCGACAAGTATTTTGTCCGGGCCTTGAGCGGGAAGGGAGAGGCGCTCATCAAAGCCGCCCCAGGTCTCTTCGAAAACTCGAAGCCGGAGGACCGGACGAGGTTGAAGACCGTCCAGGCCGAGTCGGAGAAAAAGATCAAACGCGAATTGAAAGGGGCCCGGGCGGTTTCGGAGAAACTCAAGGCCATGTTCGATTCGCCTTTCTGGGATGAGGAAGCGATGAGCTGCTTGCGCTGCGGCATTTGCACCTACCTCTGCCCTTCCTGTCATTGTTTCGACATCAACGATGAGATCATCGACACCACTCCCCTCCGTGGAAAAAGAGTCCGCACGTGGGACACCTGTCAATTCCCCGATTTCACAATGCACTCTTCGGGACACAACCCCCGGCCCGACAAGGCCTCGAGGCTGCGCCAACGGCTGCTCCATAAGTTCCAGTATTTCGTTCAGGTCTACGACAAGTTCATGTGCGTGGGCTGCGGCCGCTGCATCACCATGTGTCCCGTAGGGATCGATATCATCAAAGTCCTGGAGAAGGTGAGAGACCATGGAGCCTAACGTCTATCTCCCCCAACTGGCCAAGATCATCCAGGTCAAAGAAGAGGTCGGCGGCGCCCGGGCGGTCAAGACCTTTCGCACCGAGCCCACAAACGGCGCCCGCTTCGACTACCGCTGCGGGCAATGCGCCATGCTTTCTGTCTTCGGCAAAGGAGAAGCGATGATCTCGATCTCCTCCTCCCCGCTTATCAAGGATTATATGCAGTTCAGTATCCTCCGTTCGGGCCGGGTCACGGCCGCCCTCCACGACATGGAGGTCGGCGACATTATCGGCGTCAGGGGGCCGTACGGAAACGGGTTCCCAATCGATGAGTGGAAAGGCAAGAACCTGGTGTTCATCGGGGGCGGAATCGGATTGGCGCCGCTCTGGTCGATCGTCCAGACGGCCCTTCTCCGCCGGAAGGAATTCGGCGACCTCAGCCTGATCTACGGAGCCCGGACCTCGGCGGACATCGTCTTTAAGGACGAGCTCCCGGAACTGAAGAACCAGATGCCCGTCCATCTGTCCATCGACGTGGCCGAGCCGGATTGGAAAGAGTTTGTCGGGTTCGTTCCGACCAACGTCCTGGAAAAGAAGCCTTCCCCCGCCAACACGATCGCCGTCACCTGCGGGCCGCCGATCATGATCAAATTCGTCATCAAAAACCTCAAAGATCTCAACTTCGAGGACGCCCAAATTTACACAACGGTCGAGAACAAGATGAAGTGCGGCATCGGCAAATGCGGCCGCTGCAACATCGGTTTTCACTATGTCTGCAAGGACGGCCCCGTCTATTCCTGGGCGGAGCTGAAGACGCTGCCGCAGGAATATTGAGGCCAAAACGGTCTGAATGAGAAGGAGAAGAGATGACGGCTAAAAAGAAAGTGCCCGCCAAAAAGACATCCCGGAGCAAAAAGCCGGTGAAGCCCTCTGTCGAAAGAAAAGACGTTTCCGAAAAGATGGTAACGGTCTTTATCATGGGCAAATCCCACAGGGTCCCCGCCGAAGCCACCATCATGGGAGCCATCGAATATGCCGGCTACCAGATCAAGCGCGGCGCCGGCTGCCGCGAAGGTTTCTGCGGCGCCTGCGCGACTGTCTATCGACTTCCCGGTGACTATAAAATATACACCGGCCTGGCCTGCACGACGCTCGTCGAGGAGGGCATGTGGCTGGCGCAACTCCCCGTCATCCCCGGCCAGAAACCAGTCTACGATATTGAGAAGCTGGAACCCGATGTCACGTCGTTCCAGGTTCTTTATCCCGAGATCTTCCGCTGCGTCGCCTGCAACACCTGCACAAAAGCCTGCCCCCAGAGTCTCGAAGTCATGGACTACATCCAGGCAGCCATCCGGGGCGATATCGAGAAGGTCATGGACCTGAGCTTCGACTGTCTGAGCTGCGGGCTTTGCGCCATCCGCTGCCCGGCCGAGATTGTCCATTACAATGTCGGCATCCTGGCTAAGAGGCTTTATGCCAGGTACCTGTCTCCTAAGAGTCCCGAACTCGAAAAGCGCCTCCGCGAGATCAAAAGCAGAAAGTATGACAAGGAATTCAAGCAATTGATGGCCATGAAGCGGGACGAACTGAAAAAGAGATACTACGCCCGCGATACCGAATAAAGGAGCATCCGATGTACCCAGAATACATGAAAGGATCCCTGGATCTCGTTGAGCAGACAAGGTCGAAACGGCTAGAGATCCAAAAATCAGGGGAGGCTGTCTACCCGCCGATGACGGCCGAAGAACGGCAGGATGTCCTGGAGAGGTTTCATCCCGACTACAAGAAAGAAGCCCGACGGGTCATCCATATCGGACCGAACAAGGGTGAATCGATTACCACCGAAGTCGCCGATATGCTGGAAGCCCACAGCCGGATCAGGCCGGATCTTTTCGACCTCACCAAACCCGATTACGAAACCGACATCCTGATCATCGGCGGAGGCGGAGCCGGCTGCGCCGCGGCCATCATCGCCATGCAGAATGGGGCGAGAAGCATCATCTCGACCAAGCTCCGGATCGGCGATGCCAATTCAATGATGTCGCAGGGAGGGA
>CAYOZW010000190.1:3622-6618 GCA_964408495.1 uncultured Eubacteriales bacterium | reverse complement strand
TCATAGAGGCCTCCGTGATTCGCTGAAAGCAGGATAATTGGCATACATTAAACGTGATACATTTCTTATCAAAATCCTCATTCAATTACAAGAATCCTGTGGTGAGGATACTCTCAAGTCGACATCAAATATTGTCTCCATTTTCGCGGTGGTTTTTGGGAGTCTTTCTCCCCGTACAAATTTGACTCTAGGTCCGTTTGTTGCTACTTTTAGCCTCGTTAGAAACAAATCTCCTTAAACTCAGACCGGAAGAGGGCGTGAAGCGGCAAAATTAAAGCGAAAACCACAGGCCGAAAGGAGGAACGCGCGAAATGGCCGAAAAGAGAATCCCGCGATGGGTATTGGTGATTTTTATAGCGCCCATAATGACTTTGATTTATTTGGGAGCGACTTCAGGGCTCTCCCTGAAAGACGATTTCTCTCTCTGGGATATCTATGAGAAACAGATCCAACCTCGGCAGTTTGTCGATTTGACCCATGCTTTTTCGTCGGGCATCCCGCGCTGGCCGGGCTTTCCGGCTGAGGAGCGCAAGACTCTCTATACATACGAAAAAGACGGCTTCTTCGCCGAGCTCTTCACCCACGTCGGGCAGTATGGGACACACTGCGACCCTCCGGGCCATTTTCATGAGGGCTTGCAGATGATCGACGAGATCCCGGTCAAAGAGATGATTCTTCCGCTCGTCATTATCGACTGCAGCCACTCGGTCGCCGCCAACCCGGATTATCAGCTCGTCCTGGGGGATGTTCGAGCATGGGAGGAAAAGCACGGCCGGATTCCCGCGGGATCCTTTGTCGCGATGCGGTCGGATTGGTATAAAAGGTTCAACGACTTTGAGGCCTTTTATAACAAGGACGACAAGGGACAGGCCCATTATCCAGGATGGACTATCGAAGCGCTCAAGTTCCTGTTTGATGAGCGCGGCGTGACGGCCATCGGCCATGAGCCCATTGACGCCGACGCCGCTGTCGCCCAGAAAGAAGGCTTTTTTTCCTGCGAAAGCTACGTCCTTGAAACAAACCGCTTTCAGGTCGAGCTCATCGCCAACCTCGACAAAGTACCCGGAGCCGGCGCCCTCTTGGTCTGTTCCTGGCCGAAGCCGAAGGCGGGCTCGGGATTTCCCGCCCGTCTTTTCGCGATCCTACCCTGATGAGACTCGGCCCGATCGACTGGCTGGTGGTCGCTGCCTATTTTGGCGTCAGCCTGGCCATCGGCCTCTACTACCGGCGCAAAGCGACCAAGAGCGTCAGCGACTTCTTCGTTTCCGGTCGCAACGTCACCTGGTGGCTGGCCGGCACTTCGATGGTGGCGACGACCTTTGCCGCCGACACTCCGCTGGCCGTGACTGGCCTTGTGGCCCGCAACGGCATCGCCGGAAACTGGATCTGGTGGAGCATGGCCTTCAGCGGCATGCTGACCGTTTTTTTCTATTCGCGTCTCTGGCGGAGGGCAGGGGTGCTGACCGACGTGGAATTCGCTGAGCTCCGCTACAGCGGCCGCCCGGCCCGTTTCCTGCGCGGCTTTCGGGCCTTTTACCTGGGTTTGCCGATCAACCTGGTGATCATGGGCTGGGTCAACCTGGCTCTTGTAAAGATCCTGATGCTCGTGCTCGGGGTGACCAAAATCCAGGCCCTCTTGTTGACCATCGGAGTTATGTTCCTCACCGCCGCCATCTCCACTCTCGCCGGACTATGGGGAGTCCTGGTCACCGACATGTTCCAATTCGTCCTGGTCATGGGGATGGTGATCGTGCTGGCGGTATTCGCGGTTCACAACATCGGTGGAATGAGCGGCCTGATCGGCACCATCCACTCGATCGAAAAAAGCGGCGGAGCAGAGGGCTCGATCCTCTCCTTCATCCCCAACCTCCATTCGGCCTGGATGCCTCTGATCACTTTTCTTGTTTATATCGCCGTCAATTGGTGGGCTTCCTGGTATCCAGGAGCCGAACCCGGAGGCGGAGGATTCATCGCCCAGCGGATCCTGAGCGCCAAGGACGAAAAGCATTCGCTCTTGGCAACGCTCTGGTTCAACATCGCCCATTATGCGCTCCGCCCCTGGCCCTGGATCCTGGTGGCTCTGGTGGCGCTCGCCCGTTTTCACGGAGACCCGGGCTTTGCAGCCGACCCGGAATCGGGCTATATCCGTATCTTGATCACGGATCTTCCGCCTTCGTTGCGAGGGCTGATGATCGCCGGTTTTTTTGCGGCCTATATGTCGACCATCGCCACCGAGCTAAACTGGGGGGCGAGCTATTTGATGAACGATCTTTACCGGCGCTTCCTGGTTCGCCGGAGAAGCGAACGCCATTACGTGTTCGCCTCTCAGTTGACGACAATGGCGCTGATGGTCCTTTCGGCCGTGGTCAGCTTCTTCATGGAATCGATCGCCGACGCCTGGAAGTTCATCATCGCTGTCGGAGCGGGCACTGGGCTTGTCTACCTGTTGCGCTGGTTCTGGTGGCGGATCAACGCCTGGAGCGAGGTGGCGGCCATGACCGCGGCGTTCGTGACCTCGATCACCCTCCAGATCGGATTCGGACTCAGCGAGAGCGAGCCCCGGGAATTCGCCTATCTTCTCCTCATCACGGTGGCCGTGACGACGGTCGTCTGGCTGACGGTGACCTTCCTGACCAAAGCGGAGCCAAAGGAGGTTTTGCTCGAGTTTTATCGGCGGGTCAGGCCGAGCGCCGCGCTCTGGGGGTCGATCGCCAAGGAGGCGGTCGATGTCCTGCCTCAGAAGGACGGACTATTCAACCTTATGGATTGGCTTCTGGGCGTGGCGATGGTTTACGCATTCCTGTTCGGGGCCGGGAACGTCATCTTTGGGCGTTTGTGGCCGGGGATTATTTTTCTGGCGGCCGGGCTGGCTTGCGGCGCAGTCATCTACAAGGACTTGAACCGGCGTGGCTGGAAGACGGTTGTAGAATAGGCTCGGGATATATGCCTCGAAGTCACGCTCAGATTTCCCCAGCGAGGAAATCTTGCTCGATTCG
>CAYOZW010000190.1:0-3612 GCA_964408495.1 uncultured Eubacteriales bacterium | reverse complement strand
CTCTCCGCTTCGCGGAACCCTGCCCGCTCGTCGCTCATACGGACTTCTCAGCATTCATCCCGAGCCTTGGGGAAAAGAAGAAAATGGGTCGAGCGCAGTTTATTGATATTCGGAGCAAATCAGCAGATATTCAAAGTGTATGCTCATGACCGTGCGCAGAAAAATATTGGAGGTCTCTGATGGAGCGGAAAATATTGTACCTCTCGCGGGCCGATGTGGAGGCCGTCGCCGTGCCGATGGACCGGATCATCTCGGCCGTGGAAGCGATGTTCAAGGAGAAAGGGGAGGGCCGGGTGGAGATGCCGCCCAAGCCGGGAATCCATCCCCGGCCGGATTCCTTTATCCACGCGATGCCGGCTTATATCCCCGCGCTTCAAGCCGCCGGGATGAAGTGGGTGAGCGGATTTCCTAAAAACATCAAGAAGGGCCTGCCCTACATCAGCGGGTTGATCGTCCTTAACGACCCAGCGACGGGTATTCCCCTGGCGGTCATGGACTGCACCTGGATCACGGCCATGCGGACGGGCGCGGCGACTGCGGTCGCCGCCAAGCACCTGGCCAGACCGGATTCCCGGGTGGCCGGGATCCTCGGTTGCGGTGTTCAAGGCAGGAGCAATCTCGAGGCGTTGAAGGTTCTTTTCCCGCTCCGGCACGTCCAGGCCTATGATACCGACCGCAAAGCCAGCCACCGCTATGCTGAGGAAATGTCTCGAAATTTCGGCCTGGAGGTGGTCCCGGTCGATTCACCCGAGCAGGCCGTTGTCGGAATGGACATCGTGGTCACAGCCGGTCCCCTCCTGAAGACTCCCCATGCAACCATCCCGGCCGGCTGGCTGGGCGAGGGGACCTTTGCTTCACTCGTCGATTATGATTCCTATTGGCGTCGAGATGCCTTGAATGAGGCCGACAAGTTCTGCACCGATGATATCCCCCAGCTTGAATACTATAAAACGCTCGGCTATTTCCGGGACATTCCCGCGGTTTATGCCGAACTGGGAGAGCTTGTGACCGGCCGCAGGCCGGGCCGGGAAAGACCAGAAGAGAGGACCATGACCTGCAACCTCGGCCTGGCCCTCGACGATATGGCGGCAGCGCCGCTCGTTTTTAAGCTTGCTGTCGAACAAGGTCTCGGAACCCGGCTACCACTTTAATTTAATACCCCTACACAGTCTTTTTGTGGGCATGGAGATGGCTTCGTCACTGCGTTTCATGCAATTGACGTATCATCCAATCCGTCTCGATCAGTATTCCGCCTTCAGGCCCATGTTGAAGAACATGAAGGACCAGATGTCTGTCAATTGTTCTATGGCCTTGGTGATGTTGCTCGCGCCGTGCCCCGATTTTGTATCGATCCTGATCAGGACGGGATTGTTGCAGCTCTGCTTCTCCTGGAGTGTCGCGGTGAACTTGAAAGAATGGGCCGGCACGACGCGGTCGTCATGATCCGCGGTGGTTACGAGTGTCGCCGGATAGCAAACCCCGTCCCTGATGTTGTGGAGCGGAGAGTAGGCGTAAACGTATTTGAATTGTTCAGCGTTGTCGCTCGACCCGTACTCCACGACCCAGCCCCAGCCGACGGTGAATTTGTGGAAGCGCAGCATGTCCATTACACCGACAGCCGGAAAGGCCACTTTGTAAAGCTCCGGGCGCTGGGTCATGCAGGCGCCGACGAGCAATCCTCCGTTGGACGCGCCGGCGATAGCTAGCTTGTCGCTGGATGTATATTTTTCCTGAATCAGATATTCGGCGGCCGCGATGAAGTCGTCAAAGACATTCTGCTTTTTCTCCAGCATTCCCGCCTTGTGCCAGGCCTCTCCGTATTCGCCGCCACCTCTCAGGTTGGCCATGGCGTAGACGCCGTCGTTCTCGAGCAAGATGACGTTGCTGACACTGAAATAGGGAGTCGAGCTGGCGTTGAAACCTCCGTAAGCGTAGAGATAGGTCGGCCGTTTCGCGTCGAGCGCCAAACCTTTCTTGTGGACGATGAACATCGGGATCATGGTTCCGTCCTTGCTGGGATAAAAAACCTGCTTGGCCTCGAAATCGTCCGGATTGAACTTGACCTCTGTCTTGCGGAAGAGCTCGGATTTCTCTGTCGGGATATCATACTTGTAGATTGTCGGGGGATAGGTGAAAGATGTGAACGTGTAGAAGGTGAAAGTGTCCTCTTTTTTGCCGCCAAACCCTCCGGCCGATCCGATTGCCGGAAGCTCGATCTCCTTCTCCAGGGTTCCGGCGAGGTCGTGCTGGAAGATGTGGGTGCTGGCGTCCTTTAGGTAGGAGGCGAAGATCTTCCCCCCGACGATGCTGGCGCTGTTCAGCACCTCGGGTTTTTCAGGGATCAGGGCCGTCCAATTGTCTGTCGCCGGCTTCTTTGTGTCCACGACCATGACCCGCCGGTTCGGCGCATCCATGTTGGTCATAACGACGAGCCTGTCCTCGAGATTATCGATAACGTAGGTGTCGTACTCGAAGCCCTGGACCAAAGGGACGAATTCGGCTTTTTTCGCCCTCAGGTCTTTAAAATAGAGCTCATTGCCTCGCGTCCCCTCCGAAATCGTCAGGAAGAGGAAGCGCTCATCCTCGGTGACCTCGGCGTTATAGTAGCGGCGAGGGTTGGCCGGGTCGGCGAAGACAAGCGTGTCTTCGCTTTGAGGAGTTCCTAGCCGGTGAAAGAAGATTTTCTGGTTTTCGTTGGCGGCGGTTAGTTCCTTGCCTTCCTGCGGCTTTTCAAACCCAGAGTAATAAAACCCGTCGCCCTGCCAGGCCGCCCCGCTGAATTTCATCCATTGGAGGCGGTCCCCGAGTTCCTGGCCGGTCTCGATCTCCATGATCCGCATCTCCGTCCAGTCGGAGCCGCCTTCCGACCGGGAGTAGCAAGCGTAGCGGTCGTCGTTGGAAAACCCGCTCAAAAAGGCCCGGGTCGTCCCGTCCGGGGAAAGCGTGTTGGGGTCGAGGAACACCCGCGGCTCGCCGTCCAGCCCCTTCTGGATGTAGACGACGCTTTGATTCTGGAGACCGTCGTTTTTCATAAAAAAGTAGTATTCCCCGACGCGGAAGGGGGCCGAATAGCGGGGATAGTTATAGATCTCGGTCAGCCGGGCCTTGATTTTATCGCGGAATGGGATTTGTCCCAGGTAGCCGAAGGTGACGGCGTTCTGGGCTTCCACCCACTGCCCGACGTTCTCTGCCTTGTCGTCTTCGAGCCAGCGGTAGGGATCGGCGACCTTGGTCCCGAAGTAGTCATCCACCACCTCGCCCTTGGCGGTGACGGGGTAGGTGACAGCGGGCTGCTTTTCCTTGCAGCCGAAAGGCGCTAGAGAAAGCGCGAGAATCAAGAACAGGATAAAAGCTTGTCTTTTCCGCATGATATCTCCTTTTTGTCTGGAAATAGCGATCGTGGGAGTTTTCATTCTATTCAAAATTGAATTTGGTTTCAACAAGGACTCAAACTATTTTTTTTCGTCCGAGGACGGCCAGGTCGCCACATCGGATGCCGCGGGGGTTCAGGCACTTATTGCAGGAAATGCATTCCGACCGGACGGTATCCCCGGTTTGAAAGCGCCGGATGAGGTCGGGCTCGCGGATGAGGGGCCGGCTCAGGGAGACGAG
>CAYOZW010000189.1:0-6621 GCA_964408495.1 uncultured Eubacteriales bacterium | reverse complement strand
CGTCGCTCAACGCCGCCCCTGCGCATCCTTCTCCTGAACTCAGGGCCGACCTTGATTTCGTCAGCATCGCCGAGAAGGTCGGACCCGCGGTCGTCAAGATCGTGGCCGAAAGGATGGACAAGGTCAGAGGGTTCGGGCCGGAAGACCAGATGCCCTTCGACGATTTCTGGGAAAGGTTCTTCGGGCGGCCCCGCCAGAGGGAACAGGAAGTTCCTTCCCGGGCCCAGGGGACGGGATTCTTCCTCAGCGAGGACGGCTATCTCCTGACCAATTACCATATCGTCGAGAACGCCGTAGATGTCAAGGTCACGGCCCTCCAAGGCCAAGATTATAAGGCCAAGATCATCGGCACCGACCCCCGATCCGACCTAGCCCTCCTCAAGATCGAGGCCAAGGGACTGCCCTCCATCCAGTTCGGCGATTCGGAACAGCTCAAGGTCGGCGAATGGGTGCTGGCCATTGGCAACCCTTACGGTTTGGAACACACGGTCACGTCCGGCATCGTCAGCGCCAAAGGCCGGCAGCTCGGCACGGGCGGCAATGTTCCCGAATACCAGGATTTCATCCAAACCGACGCGGCCATTAACCGAGGCAACAGCGGCGGTCCTCTAGTCAACATGAAAGGGGAAGTGGTTGGGATCACGAGCAATATATTTTCTCCCTCAGGGGGAAACGTCGGCCTCGGGTTCGCCATCCCGGCCAATATGGCCAAGAAGGTCGTCGCCCAGCTCAAGGAGAAAGGCCGGGTTGTCCGCGGCAAGATCGGCGTCGTCATCACTCCGATCACCGAGGACGACAAGGACGCCTTTAAGCTGAAGGATAAGAAGGGAGCGCTCGTCAATTCCGTCGAGGAAGACGGGCCGGCCGATAAGGCCGGAATCAAGCAATATGATGTCATAGTCGAAGTCGATGGCGAGAAGGTGGAAAGCCCCAACGAATTGAAGTTCAGGGTGGCCGATGTCGAGCCCGGAACGAAGGTTAATATCGGGGTTATCCGGGAAGGCAAAGAGCAGACCTTTACGGTGAAGGTTGAAGAGCTCGACCCCGAGGGGAAGAAAGAGGAGCCCAAAGCTTCAGATAAGGACCTGGGTTTCTCCGTACGGGAGCTGACCCCCAACCTGGCCCGTCGCTATGGCCTCACCACGCAAGAGGGACTCATCATCACCCAGGTCAAACGCTCCAGCGAAGCCGACCGCAAGGGCCTGGCGGTAGGTGATATCATCATCGAGGTCAACCGAAGAAGAGTGACCACGGTGGACAATCTCGAGAAACTCATGGACAAGGTCGCGTCCGGAGAGGCCATCATTCTCCTCCTCCGGCGCGAGCAGGACGGCGATTCTCTCGACCGCATCGTCACCCTGCGAGTGCCCTAGTTGAGATTCACCAAGGTCCACTCCCTGGGCAATGACTTCGTCGTCATCGACCCGGAGGAGGGGGGTCGGATCGTTGATCTTTCCGGCTTCACCAAGCGCGTCTGTGACCGTCACATGGGCATCGGGGCAGACGGACTGATCATCATTTCCATCAAGGACAGGGATCAGGGGCTCGTTCGTTTCCGGATCTTCAACGCCGACGGGTCGGAGCCGGAGATCTCGGGAAACGGGCTTCGCTGCGCGGCCGCCTATCTTTTCCACCAGAAAAAGATCGTCCCTCCCGACATCACTTTCTTGGCCAGCACCAGTATCCACGTCTGCAACCTCCTCGAAGTCCAGAACAACCGTTCCCAGATCCGGATCGAAATGGGCACTCCCAAGTTGACTTCAAAGGACATTCCCTTCGACGACGGAGCCTTCCACGAGAGGATCATCGACTATCCTCTTTCCATCCACAGAAAACTCTATCCCGTCACGATCGTCTCCCTCGGCAATCCTCACTGCGCTGTTTTCTTTGATCGGTTCCCCGCCCGAATCGAATGGCAGGAGATCGGCAGAGAGATCGAATACCACCCCTTCTTCCCCAACCGCACCAACGTCGAGTTCATCCGAGTGCTCAGCCGTCAAGAGATCGAGGTCCTCTTTTGGGAGAGGGGGGTCGGCGAGACGCTGTCTTCGGGAAGCTGCTCCTCGGCGGCCGCGGTGGCCTCGATCCTGAAAGGCTTAACAGACCGCCAGGTTACGGTGAAGACCTTTTTAGGAAAAGTGATCGTCGATTGGGAAAAGGACTCAATCCACCAGTCAGGGCCCGCCGAGATCGTCTTCGACGGCACCCTGCTACAGTGAGTGTTCGAACCCTTCAATCTCGAGGGGCCGCTTCCGGCCATTCTGATCCACCGTGACCATTCCCCGGCCGGGCACCATTCGGCCGATCCGGCGGAATCCGAACCGCTTTTGAATCCCGGCCATGAATTTGGACTTTCGGGGACTCGCCGTAAAAAGAAGTCCGTAGTCTTCGCCGCCGTGGAGGGCCAATCGGTCCGGCCTTTTCTCAAAAAAACGGAGCGCTGAAGAGAGGGGGAGTCTTTCGAGTTCAACCACCGCCGCCGTCCGGCTCTCTTCGCAGAGATGAAAAAGGTCAACGGACAGGCCGTCGCTGGTATCGATCATGGCTGTCGCCGCTTGACGGCGGTCAAGGGCTCGGCCCAGAGCGACCTGAGGGACAGGATCGAGAAAGGCCAGCAGGAGCGAATCCGCCCTCTTGTCTTGTCCCAAGCGGAAGCCCTTCCGGAGCAGCCTCAGGCCGGCCGCGGCATCGCCGGCTTGGCCGGATAGGAAAATCGAATCCCCCGGCCGGGCACCGCTCCGGGTGATATAAGTCTTCCCTTCTCCCCAGACGGTAATGGAAACGGTGATTTTTTTGGCCGTCGAGATATCCCCTCCGATGAGCCCAACGCCGGACTCCTCCGCAGCCGTTCCCAGTCCCCTGAAAAACTCCTCCACCCACGGCGTTTTCAACCCTTTCCTCAGGGCCAACCCGAGAAGGGCAAAGCGGGGTTGACCCCCCATGGCGGCGATATCACTCAAGCTCACATTGAGAGATTTCCGTCCCAGATAATAAGGGGGATGGAGTGCGGCAGTGAAATGAACGTCTTCGACCAGCAGGTCGGTTGTCAGCGAGTGAAAGTTTCCCGCCCTGCGGATAACGGCGGCGTCGTCGCCGATCCCTAAGACAAGGCCTCTCTTTTTCGCCGGGAAATCCCGCCGGATGGCCGCGACGAGATCCCTCTCGCGCAGCGACCGGAGCTTCATCCCCGGGCCTTTTTAGCCGGCTCTTTGATCAGCGCCTGTTCAAAGACGTCATTGATCCCCTCAACAAAGAAGAATTCCATCTCTTTTTTGACTTTCTTGGGGATGTCGATCAGGTCTTTCTTGTTGGGAAGGGGAAGGATCATCTTGCGCACCCCGGCCCTCTGGGCCGCCAGAACCTTCTCTTTGACTCCACCGACAGGCAGGACATTGCCGCGGAGGGTGATCTCCCCGGTCATGGCCAAGTCACGCCGCACTTTGAGTTCCGTGCAAACCGAAATCAGAGCGGTGGCGATGGTGATCCCGGCCGAAGGTCCGTCCTTGGGGATGGCCCCCTCGGGGATGTGGACGTGGAAATCGTTCTCCGAGAAGAAATTCTGGCTCACCCCGAACTCCTCGGCGTGGGCCCGCGCGTAGCTCAGAGCCGCTTGGGCCGATTCCTTCATCACGTCTCCGAGAGAACCGGTCAAGGAGAGGATCCCCTTCCCCTTCATCTTGTTGACCTCGACAAAGAGGATCTCACCCCCCGCCGCCGTCCAGGCCACTCCAGTGGCGACCCCCACTTGGTCTTTTGTCAGGACCTGGTCTTTGAAGATGCGCGGCGGCCCGAGATACCCTTCCACGTTCTGGGAGGTGATGCGGAAAAGCTTCTTCTTTCCCTCGGCCACCTTCCGGGCCACCTTCCGGCAGACCGCGGCGATTTCTCTCTCCAGGTTGCGAACGCCGGCTTCGCGGGTGTAGAGGGAGATGATCTTCTTGATTGCCCCTTGAGTAAAAACGATCCGCTTTTCGCTCAAGGCATGTTCCTTAACTTGTTTGGGCACCAGGTGCTGGAGGGCGATCTGGAGCTTCTCCTCCTCGGTGTAGCCGGGAAGGCTGAGGATCTCCATCCGGTCTCGGAAGGCGGGCTGGATAGGATCGAGAAGGTTGGCCGTGGTAATGAACATCACCTTGGACAGGTCAAAGGGGACGCCCAGATAGTGGTCCCGGAAAGAAAAGTTCTGCTCAGGGTCAAGGACTTCGAGCAGGGCCGATGAAGGATCGCCCCGGAAGTCGGCACCGATTTTATCGACCTCGTCCATCATGAAAACGGGATTATTGGACCCGGCGCGCCGGATCCCCTGGATGATCCGCCCCGGCATGGCGCCGACATAAGTCCGCCTATGGCCACGAATCTCCGCCTCGTCCCGGACGCCGCCCAGGGACATGCGGATGAACTTCCGACCCAGGGCACGGGCTATGCTCCGGCCGAGCGACGTCTTGCCCACCCCGGGAGGGCCGACAAAACAGAGAATAGGACCTTTGATCTTCTTGGAGAGCGAGCGGACGGCCAGATATTCGAGGATCCGATCTTTAATCTTCACCAGCCCGTAGTGGTCCTCGTCCAGGATCGTCTTGGCTTTGGGCAATTCGAGATTGTCCACCGTAGTCTTGTCCCAGGGAATCGAGAACATCCAGTCGAGGTAGTTGCGGACGACGGCTGTCTCGGCCGATTCCGGATGCATCTGGGCCAGCCGGCTGATCTGTTTCTCGAGCTCCTCCTTGACTTCCTCGCCGACCTTGAGCTTGACGAGTCTATCCTGGTAGGATTTGATCTCCTCCTGCAGCTCGGTCCCCTCCCCCAGCTCCTTCTGTATGGCCTTCATCTGCTGTCTCAGAAAGTACTGGCGCTGCAGCTTATCCATCTCGCCTTTCGCTTCAGTGCTGATCTTGGTCTGCATGTCCAGGAGTTCGAGCTCCTTGGTCAGGAGTTCATAAACTCTTTTCAAACGCTGGGAGGGATCGACAATTTCCAGGATTTTCTGGGCCTCGTCCACCTTGATCTCGAGGTTGGCGGCAGTGAGGTCGGCCAGGCGGCCCATCTCCTCGACATTGGCAGCGATGATCAAAACCTCTGGAGGAACGCTCTTGCCCAGGGAGGTCGCCTTTTCCAGGCCGTTCCGGACGTTGCGGATGAGGGCCTCGCTTTCGATGGTCTTGCCCTTGAGATCGGGCTCGTGGATGATCGAAACCTGGGCCTGGATAAAAGGCTGGTCTTCCTCGAACGACTCGACCTTGGCCCGGATCAAGCCCTGGGCCAAGATGCGGACCCGCCCGTCGGGCAGCTTAAGCATCCGCATGATCAGGGCGACGGTTCCGACATCATAGGCATCTTCCCTCTTCGGGTCCTCGATCTCCATGTCCTTCTGGGTCAGGAGCAGAATCATGCGGTGATTGGAAAGGGAGTGGTCGATGGCGCTCTTGGATTTTTCCCGGCCGACGAACAGCGGGGCAATCATGTAGGGGAAGACGACGATATCGCGCAACAACAGGACGGGAAGCGTGGAGGGGATCTGGAGCTTCTGGTCGCCCTCCTCGATCAACTCATCGAACGTCTCACCGTTCTTTATTTTCTTCTCAGCCATGATTGTCCTCCGCGATCACTCCTCATCCTTGCGAATGGCCACGATGATCTTCTCGTCGTCCTCGGGCACGTACTTCTTAAGCTGAAGGGTTAAAACCCCGTTATGCAGGAATGCTTTAGCCCCGTCGGGCACAATGGTAGCGGGAAGAGCCACCAGCCGGCGGAAGCTCCCGAACTCTCTCTCCAGTCGCAAGTACCGACTTCCTCCAGACGAGCCGTGTCCCTTCTTCATCCCTTTGATCTCCACCCGGCTGTTTTGCACAGCGATGACCAGTTCGGATTGACCGACGCCGGGGAGCTCAGCCTCGACGACGATCTCCCCAGGCTTCTCGTAGACGTCTACTCGGGGAATCCAGTTCTCGTCCCAGTCCAGGAACCGGTCATGCCGGGGAGAGGGGGCCCTTCGGATCCGGTCGATCTTGGTCTCGATCCGGATGATGCTGAAGACGGGCTTAATCTTGCGAACCATCGGAGGTGAGTGACTACCGTTCCTTGAGGAGAGTTTCCAGCTCCTGCTTGAATTCCATGACGTCCTTGAATTCCCGGTAGACCGAGGCGAAGCGGACATAGGCGACTTTGTCCAGGGCTTTTAGCTTGTCCATAACATGGCGGCCGATCTCGGAGACCTTGATCTCTTTATCAGGTCTTTCCTGAACTTTGTTCTCGATGTCCTCGACGATCTCCTCGAGCTTGCGAACCGGGATGGGCCTTTTTTCACACGCTTTGAGCAGGCCCCGGAGGAGCTTTTGGCCGTCAAAAGGCTGTCGGCTGCCGTCCTTCTTGACAACCATGTAGGGGATCTCCTCGATCTTTTCATAGGTCGTGAACCGTCTCCGACAGGAGAGACATTCCCGGCGGCGGCGAATGGACAGACCTTTCTTGCTTTCGCGGGAGTCGATGACCTTGCTTTCCGGATGATTACAGAAAGGGCACTTCATATCTCGGCCTTTTCTCCTAACCTCTTGAGCTGGAAGAGGGATATACCCTCTTTCCACAATATAACATATCCGATCAGGGATGTCACCACAAGCTGTA
>CAYOZW010000188.1:0-6675 GCA_964408495.1 uncultured Eubacteriales bacterium | reverse complement strand
CTTCACACAATCGTATTATAAGATTCAACAAGCCATGGGATCTTTATAGTATTTACATGATGACGAATATGTTTCTTGTTTTTCGAGCTGGAGTTCTTTAAAATTTAAGGGCAAACGCGGGAAAGAACGCAATTTTTAGCGCCTGACCTATGAAGTCCATATTGCCAAAGCGCACGAGAATCATTCTCCTCTTTATGCTAGGCATCGGTCTCCCGAGTTTAATCCTGGGATACCTGGCATTTCGAGGTGTCCAGAATGATCGGGCCCTGATCGAGAAGTCCCGCCTCGACGAACACCGGAGAACGGCGGATCGGATTGTTGCTTTGGTCGATCAGAAGATCGGGGCCGTCGAGCAAGCTTTTTCAGAGGCCATCAAGGATTCTCAGGGGGCAACGGACGAGGATCTACCCAAGCGCCTGGAAAGCCTGACCGATGAACACCCTCTAGTAGAGCACGTATTCATTTCCCAGGGCCCGGACACTATTCACTTTCCTGCCGCAAGGCTCCTCTATGTCCGGGACGGACAGCGACCCTCAATCTCTTCGCCGAAACGGCCATCGTCGATAGCAGCCCTAACTCAGTCCGCCGAGCGATGGGAGTTCCAGCAGCGGAATTATCCTCAGGCCCTGAAAGCTTACCAAAAGGCGATTGAACAGGTCGCCGGAGATGCCGCCAAGGGGCGGCTTCTCAACTCCATCGCCAGAGTGCAAAAGAAATCCGCGCTTTTCGAGGACGCTATTTCAACGTATAAAAAAATCGCCGCTGACTTCGGCCAGGTGACCATCTCGGACGGAATCCCGCTGGGACTGGTGGCACGGCTGGAACTCGGCTCCCTGTTCCGGGAAACCGATGACGACTCAAGCGCCCTCGAATCCTTTATGGATGCCTACAAATCCTTGGTCCATCAGGAATGGACCCTGGAGAAAGCGCAATTTGAATTTTTCACCAAGCGCGTGAAAGACTCCGTCAGGGAAATCTTTTCCAAGCCACCCCCTGATTTGGAGCTTCAGCCATATCAAAGCGATTTTCGAAGCATCGAAGAAGAGGAAAGAGAGCAAAGAGATCGCACAGAGCGAGTTTTGGCCTTTGAGGAAAAAGCGGCAGCCGATATGGAGGCGAAGATATCCGGCCCCGCAGCTGAACCCGGCGATTCTGTGGCGAGGCTGACTCTGCACATCGGGAAGCACTCCTATCTTGTCTCGATATTGAGACAAACCGCACGGAAAAGAGATGAGACTGAGGGAGCGTGGGGTATCATCCTGGACCCTGACCGGTTCAGAGAAGACATTCTCAGCCCCGCCCTCCGTCAATATGTCTCCTCTGAAGAGACAGCCTGGGCTGTAAAAGGAAGAGACGGCGGACCAATACTGACATCAGAAAATCCGCCGACAGGGACGGTCACGGTCAGAGCGAATTTTGTTTCCGACTTCCCGGACTGGAGCCTTGAATTCTATCAGCCCCCTCCCCGACTCTTGAACACTTTTCTGATCTCCCGCCAGGGCATCTATTTCTATATGTTCCTGCTCATCGCGGGCATCCTCATCTTCGGTTTGATCCTGACCGTCCGGGCCGTTTCCCACGAGTTGGAATTGGCCAAGATGAAATCCGACTTTGTTTCCACGATCTCCCATGAATTCAAAAGCCCCCTGACGTCCATCCGTCAGCTCGCAGAAATGCTCCACTCGGGAAGAGTCCCGTCCGAGGAGCGGCGCCGCCAATATTATGATGTCTTGTTGGAGCAGAGCGAGCGGCTGACTCTGCTCACCGAGAACATTCTCAACCTGGCCCGTATCGAGGAGGGGCGCAAGGAATTTGTTATCGAAAAAACAGACATTGGTGCGCTCCTTCAAGAGATCGTTTTATCCATCCAGGACCGCGTGCGCCATGAGGGATTTTCCATTGAGCTCGAGGTCAAAAAGGACTTGCCCATCATCATGGGGGATCGTGTCGCCTTGGCGCAGGCCGTAACCAACCTGATCGATAACGCCGTCAAGTATTCGGGTGAATCCAGAAGGATCGTCGTCAGTGCGTCAAGAGAAGGCGCGTTTTTAACCATTGCGGTGAAGGACTTTGGAATCGGCATCAGGAAAGAGGACCTGGACAAGGTGTTTGAGCGTTTTTTCAGGGGCGGAGACGAGCTGACGAGGACGGTCAAGGGGAGCGGCCTCGGATTGACCCTGGTCAAGCGAATTGTCGCAGCCCATCACGGCAATGCCTATGCGGAAAGCGAGCCGGGAAAAGGCAGCACTTTTTTCATAAGGCTCCCGCTTCCGCAAGACAAGGAGATGTCAAATGCCTAAGATATTGGTCATCGAGGACGAGGAAAGCATCCTCCTTCCCCTGAAGGACAACCTCAATCTTGAGGGATACGAAGTCTCGAGCGCTAAGGATGGGCTGCAGGGGCTATCCTTGGCCAAAGAGGAAAATCATGATCTCATCGTCCTCGATATCATGCTGCCGAAAATGGATGGGTTTGAGGTCTGCAAGCGATTGCGCCAGGACAAGATTGCGACTCCCATCCTGATATTGACCGCCAAAAGCCAGGAGGTCGACAAGGTGCTCGGGTTGGAGCTGGGAGCCGACGATTACGTCACCAAGCCCTTCAGCCCGAGGGAGCTGCTGGCCCGCGTCAAGGCCATCCTCAGGAGGGCCCAACAGACCCAGCAGGGAGTCGACGTCTGTCGTTTTGGCGATGTCGAGGTGGATTTTAAGAAGTACGAGGCGAAAAAGGCAGGGAACCCTATTGACCTCACCGCGCTCGAGTTTGCTCTCCTCCATTTTCTCATCGCCAACAGCGGCCAGGTTGTGCATCGGAACAAAATCCTCGATGAGATCTGGGGCGAGAATGTCTACATCGAGCCCCGGACCGTCGACAAACATATCTCCCTCTTGAGAAAAAAGGTCGAGGACGACCCGCAAAATCCAAGGTTCATCGTTGGCGTCAGGGGCGTCGGATATAAATTTGTGGCCTGATCATGGTTCACAAAACCTTCACATAAATGGGATGGAACCTTCATGCGATCGGCGCGCGATTCGCTTATCTTCCTCATGGAGAAAAAACATGAGGAGGAATGAGTCATGAGGTCGAAAATATTTTTTTGTGCTGTCTTGATCGCTGTAGCGGCATTTGTAGCGGCGGGCTCGATTCAGCAGAGCGCAGAGCAGCTCTACCAGTCCGGACTCTATAAAGAAGATGTTGAGGGCAAGCTGGAAGAAGCGATCGCCGTCTATCGGGGCATCGTCAAACGCTTCCCGGGCGAGCGCGAAATCGCCGCCAAGGCCCAGCTGCATATCGGCCTCTGCTACGAAAAACTGGGCACTCAAGAGGCAGAAAAGGCCTTTCAGAAAGTGATCGACAATTACCCGGAGCAGTTGGGAGCTGTACGTGAAGCTCGGGAGAAACTGAAAGGCCTGGAGAGGACTCCATCGTCTTCCGAAAAAAGCAAGGGGGAGCTGACGCTACGCAAAGTCTGGTCCGGCGAACTCGATATTACGGCAAGGATATCTCCAGACGGCAGGTATCTGGCTCGCACTGATTGGGAAACGGGGGATCTTTCGATTCTGGATATCGAAACCGGAAAAGCGCGTCGGCTGACCGACAAGGGGCCCTGGACGAAATCCCGCGAATTCGCTCTCACGATGGCCTGGTCACCCGATGGGAAACAAATCGCATACGGCTGGATGAAGGAGCCGAATGATGTTGAGGTGCGCCTCGTCTCTTTGGACAACCCGGTACCCCGGACAGTTTACAAAGTGGATAATCCCGAGATCGAAGGCCCGTTTCCCATTGATTGGACGCCTGACGGGAAAGCCATCCTGATCAACATCGAGGAAGTCAAAGGACCAAGATGGTATGGCGCCGGAGGAAAGATTGGGCTGGTTTCCGTTGCCGATGGATCCGTGCGGATCCTCAAAGACTTCGGGTCTGTGGACAACTGGCGAGGAGGGATCTTCTTTCCGAGGATCTCGCCGGACGGCCAATGGATCGCCTATTCCTTCCAGACGGGAGACCCTCCGAATTGCGATGTCTTCCTGCTCTCTATCGACGGCAATACGGAAAACGTCGTCGTCGAACACCCCGCACACGATTCCTTCTTCGGCTGGGCCCCGGACGGGAAAAGCATTCTCTTCTCGAGCGATCGGACGGGTGCTCAGGACGCCTATATCCTTCGGATCAAAGATGGAAAGGCCGATGGACAGCCAGAATTGGTCAAGAAGGATATCGGAAACGCCTGGCCTCATGGCATTTCCAAAAACGGGGCCTTTTATTATTTGGTTACGAAGGGAGCCGAGAACGTCTATCTGCTCCGTTTCGATCCCAACCAAGGAAAGATCCTCGATCAGCCGCCGACGCCGGTCCCTCATCTTGGAGGCTCCTCCCATTCGCCGGCGTACTCTCCCGACGGTAAGTCCCTCGCATTTGTATCCGAGCGCGGCATCCAATTTCGTGTCCGACCGGTTCTCTGCGTCCGCTCACTCGAAACAGGCAAGGATCGCGAATTCCGTCCGGAGATTTCCGGTCTGAAACAACTCCGGTGGTCGCCCGACGGCTCGTCCATCCTGTTCCTGACGACACCCGAGGATAACCACTATCAGATCAGTTCGATCAACGTGGGGACAGGCCAAGTCACGACCATTTTCCGGTGCGAGCTACCGAACAATTTGGAAAGTATCGGTTCGGCGGATTGGTCTCGCGATGGGCGTTCGGTCCACTACGTTCTCAGAAACGATAAAGATAAGGTCAGCCGCCTGATTGTCCGGGACCTGGAGAAAGGCCTGGAAAAGGAGATCTTCCGGGCCCCTCAAGGGGAAACTCGATTGGGGGTCGCCGCGTCGCCCGACGGAAAGCAGTTGGCGATACTCTTTAAGTCCTGGGATCCGGTGCTCGATGTTATTCTGAGGATTATGCCGGTCGGAGGAGGGGAACCACGGGACCTCCATAAGTTCGGTGGTGCGACGAGCGTGGGGCAGATCGTCTGGACACCGGACGGAAAGTCGATCCTATCCGCCGTGACGATCGGAGAGAAGAATACCAGATCCCTATGGCGCGTTTCGGTGGACTCCGGAGGAGCCGAGAATCTCGGCCTGGAAATGACTATCAATCAAATGAGTATCCATCCTGACGGACGACAGATCGCCGTCAGCTCCCCAGGCCCGGCTCCGCAAAAGCCGGAGCTCTGGGTCATGGAGAATTTCCTGCCTGCGGACAAGC
Source organism: uncultured Eubacteriales bacterium (assembly GCA_964408495.1). GTDB lineage: Bacteria > Acidobacteriota > Aminicenantia > Aminicenantales > UBA8522 > UBA8522. The sequence goes on along the minus strand of CAYOZW010000188.1, from coordinate 1,463 downwards.
CGAAAAAGTAGGCGGGGGTCGCAATACGCAATATCGGGGACGGTCCTTTTTCTTTTGAATCCCCTCGCCCCTGATGGGGAGGGCTGAGGGAGAGGGTAAGAGAAATAGGACCGTCCCCATTTTTTCTGATACTCAACACAATTGCAACCGTGGCTTAACAGTTTAAGGCTCGATCCAAGTTATAATTCCAATGAAATGCCCCCTAGCGGTTATTCAACCTGGCATCTCATTGACTTGAGGATGTCCTCATAATAAGCTGGAATCAAAGAGTGGGACGGAATGGGCGCTTGGAGGATTGAGAGATCCTGATACCTCGGCCGCGCTGAGGTAAGGCATCGATCGAAATGAAGATCGTCCTGAACTGGCAGAGGCGGGCCGTCATCCTTCTCGCCTTGTCCCTGATCGTCTTGAGCGTTATCCTCGCCGTCTTCGCCATCCGGGAAGCCGAACGAGAAAAACTGCTCAGAGAAAAGGAGACGGAAGAAGAGCAGCGCCTGGCCGCAGACACCGTCGCCGGTCAAACGAAGGCTCTCATCCTTGAGGCCGAACAGAGAGCGGCGAAACTCCTGGAGAGTCGGCGGACAATCGATTCTCCGGATGAATGGATTCCGCTTCTCAAAACCATCGTCGAAAGCGAAAAACTCGTCTCCGAGGTCTTTCTGGCCGACGAAAACGGGAATATCTCTTTTCCGCACGTCAGACCGCTTTATTTTCGTCCCGGCGAGGAGATACGGGCCAAAGAAATTTCCACGGACCTGGAAAAGAACACACTCTGGCGGCGCGCCGAGAACGCGGAGTTCAGGACAAAGAATTACGCTGAGGCCGTCGATTCTTACCGGAAGTTGATGACGAACACTTCCGACCAAGGCATGAAAGCTCTCCTCCTCAGCCGCGTCGGACGCTGCTTTGAGAAGATGGGAAACATTCCAAAATCGATCGGGGCCTATCGGAAGATTCTGGAAACAGGCCCGCCCGATCTAGCCGCGGAAGGCATTCCCCTGCAGGTTGTCGCCCGGTATCAGATCTTGACGATCCATCTCGATGCCGGCCGGATGGAGGAAGCGGCCGCAGCCCTCCTGGAGTTCCGCCGGGGCCTGCTCGATTCACGGTGGCCGTTAACACGTCACCAGTTCGATTATTACACGAGAAGCATCGCCGAACGCTTCGAGACGATAGCCGGAGAGGCGGATCCCTCGGAGAAGGCGAAGGATCTCAGATCGAAATGGGCTGAACTCAGCCGCCTTCAGGAAGCGCGGTTGTCTCGACAGAGAATCCTTGAGAACGTCCGGCTGAGAATCGCTCCTCGCCTCGGTGCAAGACGGAACGAGAGCGGGATCGATCCCAACAAGTTCTTCCACATCTCGGACTCCTCCGCGGACGTCCTTCTGCTGGTCTCTTATGCCTGGCTCGATGAAAAAACGGCCTTCGGCCTGATCCTGAACCCTGAAATTCTGGCGCAACAG
>CAYOZW010000187.1:0-6679 GCA_964408495.1 uncultured Eubacteriales bacterium | reverse complement strand
GACCAGGCTTTCGTCCTCGACGATAATGAGACGGATTCTGTCCATGGCTCAGTTTCGCATTTTTTGGGGCAGCTCGTTGAATTCGAGGGTGAAGCCGGTGCCGCTCCCGCGCTCGAGCTCGAGACGGCCTTCGATCTGATCGACCAGAGTGCTGACGATCTGCATGCCCAGGGTCTCTGTCTTGCGGAAATCCAGGGTCTCCGGGAATCCCACCCCGTCATCCTTGACCCGAAGCATATAACCGTCACCATTCAGCCGCCGGAGATCCAGGCCAAGAGAACCGCTCCGTTCCCCCGGGAAGCCGTGCTTCAGGGAGTTGGAGACGAGTTCATTAACGATCAGCCCGCAGGGGATGGCCGTGTTGATGTTGAGGTAGACCTCTTCGGCCTCGATGCGGAGCTGGATCCGGGAGGAGTCGACCTGGCAGGAGTGGAAGAGATGGGTGGCCAGGTTGCGGAGGTACTGGGAGAACTCGATGCGGGAGAGGTCGGAGGACTGGTAGAGCCGCTCGTGAATAAGGGCCATGGAGCGGATGCGGCGCTGGGACTCCTTGAACATCTCCAGGACGGCGGAATCCTGGATATGGCGGGATTGGAGGTTGAGGAGGGAGGAGATGACCTGCATGTTGTTCTTCACCCGGTGGTGGACTTCCTTGAGAAGGACTTCTTTTTCTTTGAGTGAGGCCTTGATTTGAGCCTCAGTCCGCTTCCGGTGTATAGCCATGGCGACCTGGTCTGAGACAAACTTGAGGATGTCTTTCTCTTCTTCGCTGTAGCGAACCCCCGCGATGTAGGTTTGGACGACCAGCACTCCGATGGTGCTGCCGTCGATGTTCAGCGGTACGCCCAGCCAGTCGATTGACGGAGCGCCGATGGACTCGACCTCGCCGCGCCGCACCAACTGGGTGAAGACCTCGGGGGAGGCGAGGAGAGGTTTACCCGTGCGCAGCACGAACTCGGTGAGGCCCCGCCCGGCCTTCTTCGGTTCGGGCGGATCGTCGAACTCATCGACAAAATAGGGGAAACTGAGGAGGTCGGTACCGGGGTCGCAAAGGGCGATATAGAAGTTCTTCGCCGGCATCAAGTCGGAGATAACCCGATGGATGGACAGGAACAATTCCTCCAGGCTTTCCGATGAGATAGTGGCCCCGGAGATCCGGAAGATCGAATCCTTGAGCTTTTCCGTTTGCCTCCTGGCGGTGAAATCGCGGGCGATGATCAGGGCGGCCGGTTTTTTGCGGTAGGAGATGACGCTGGTATTGACTTCGAGGAAGAGGGGATCCCCGTTCTTTTTCTGGAGGACCAGCTCATACTTGGCGGGGACATCGCCGCCGGCCATCCGGAGATCGTAGAGTTTGGCGATATGCGGCCGCTCTTCCGTGGGGAGAAAGTCAGTAAACGGTCGGCCGATGACTTCTTCGGCCGACCGGCCCCCCATGTCCGACAATCGGGGGTTGATGAACTGGATAAGCCCGTCCTGGACGATGATGATTCCGTCGTTGGCGCTGTTGACCACGGTGCGGTATTTTTCTTCGCTCTCCCGCAGGGCCTCTTCGGTGAGATGATGCTCGCGCTCTTTTTGTTTGAGCTCAGCGATCTGTCCGCGCAACGACTCGGGGCTCTCTGTCGAGGCCTTCTTTTCCTTCTTAGCGGGGGCCTTGTGTGGCTGACTGCCGGCGTGTTTGGGCAATATTCTCGCCTCCGGGCTATATGGTGGTCTCTAGGGGATAAAAAGGGAATCGCCGCCAGGTGTGAATCGGGGGGTGATTTTTCGGGCCTGAGCATCACCCGTAAGGGGGATAGCTCCCGGCCCTGTGAATCGACAAGGGGCGCCTAGGTATCTCGGCTTGACGATTCGGTTCTTGCTCTCCCCGAAACCCCTTCAGGACTTTGATGCCATCAGGAACGGTGATCTTATTCGCCTTGACATCGATGCATGGCGGGCCTTATATTCCAAGGAGATTAGAGGAGGGAAAATTGGCCCGCCTAAGACTTTTCTGCCCGCAATGCCGAAACAAGATTTCATGCGGATTGAGGCCATCTGCCCACCACCCCGGCATGCTCCTCCCCTTGGCCTTGTTCGTGACGGCCCTGGTCCTGGCCGGCCTCTTGGCCGGTTCATTGGCCGGCGACCGCGAAACCGGGGTTCTGCTCCCGGACGGACGCGAGTTCGTCACCTGGGAGCGGCCGATCCCGTTCACTAAGACATACTATGTGGATAACATGAATCCCGGCGCCGCCGATTCAAACTCCGGGACGAGCCAACTCCCGTTTCTTACGATCAACAGGGCGGCCGAGGTGTTGCAGCCGGGCGAGCGCGTCGTCATCATGACCGGCGTCTATCGCGAGCGCATTGACCCGGCGCGCGGCGGCACGGGCCCCGACCGGATGATCAGCTACGAGGCAGCGCCGGGCGCGAACGTCGTCGTCAAGGGCTCACGGCTCATCAAGACGGGGTGGCGGCCGTCGACACGCTACAAGCTGTCCCTGCCCGCGGAGGAGCGGGTCAAAGTCAAAATTTACGAAAGGCCCCTGGACGACCTCGATTTCCAGGGTTACAACCCCTTCGGGATGGCCAGCATCATGCATAATCGCGTCTATCTGATGCCCAAACCGGAAGAGCTTTGGCGGCATCTCAAACGGCGGGGGATGGTCTTTGTCGACGGCAAGCCCCTTGAACAGATGGAGCTCTATCAGGGGCTTGCCGACAAAGACGGTGCCTTCTGGTGCGAACACGATGGGCTGACGATCCACGTTCGCCTCCCGGGCGATGACGACCCGGCCGAGCATGAAGTGGAGCTGGCCGTCCAGGAGCAAGTCTTCGCTCCCCGGACGCCTGGGCTCGCCTACATCCGCGTCAAGAGAATCACCTTCGAGCATGCAGCCAACGGTTTTCCCGTCCCCCAGCGCGGCCTGGTCTCGATGAGCCGAGGGCATCACTGGATCATCGAGGACTGCGTCATGAGGGAGGCCAACGGTGTCGCGCTGGACATCGGCGCCCAGGACTGGGATATGGAGCCGCCTCCCGTTATCGGATATGCGATCGTCCGCCGCAATCATATCGATGAAGCGGGCGTCTGCGGGATAGCCGGGATGGGCGTCGAGAATACTCTGATTGAATTCAACTTGATCGAGCACGTGGGCTACCAGGATGTCGAGCTGGCCTGGGAGACCGGCGGAATCAAGCTACACATGGCCAAAAACTGCTTGCTCCGCGCCAACGTCATCCGGCATACGGTCCACGCCGAAGCCATCTGGCTCGACTATAAGAATGCGAACACGCGCGTCACCGGGAACGTCATGGGCGATACGCTGGAAACGCTCCGCGGCGGCGTCTATCTCGAGGCCTCGCACGAGGCCAATATGATCGACAACAACATCATCTGGAAGGCGACAGAAGGAGCGGGGGGCGGATCCTACAATATGCCGGCCCATGGGGGATGGGGCATTACGGTGGACGGAAGCGACGAGACAGTGGTCGCCCATAACCTGATCGGGCTGACCCAGGACGCGGCCATCAAATTCCGCAACATCGAAGGCCGGATCGTCAGCGGGCGGGGAGGGACAACGCGCCGGAACAAGGTTCTGAACAACATCTTTTATCGCTGCGGCAAGGCCATTGATTTTTCGAATTCAGACAACACGGCCGACGGAAACCTCTACACCAAGGAATGGGGCGCGACCCGGGACGAAAACCAGGCGGTGGGTCGGGGACTCAATTGGATTCTCGATGCGGGCGCTGTCCTGAGGCTCGATCTCGAGGCGTGGCAGAAGTTTTTCGGATTCGACAAAAACGGTGCCTACGCGGACATGACGATCGATGTCGACCTCGATGCCCTGACCATGACCTGGGGGGTCTCCGGCGCCATTCCGGAATTCCCCAGCGGTAAGCACTTTCAGCGGGATCTTATCGGCCAGGCCGCGGGGCCCCTGCGAAAGCCCGGTCCCCTGGTCCGCCTGCCGGGGGAAGCGGCCACGGTGAGTATCGACCCGCGGCGGTAGGGATCTATTCAGTTTGTTTCTGTGCCATAATAGATTGATCGAGGACAAGCAAAATGAGGAGACAAAAAAGAGTGTGCCCGCGCAAACCCGGGAGATTTATAGGATTGGCAGCCACATTGATTTTGTTGGTCGGCGGATGTGTCGACTACACAGAGTGTCCGCTCATTCACTTTATAAAGAAAAAGACAATTTCCCTGGAATCAGATGAAGGCCGGGCACTCCTTCAGGGGCATGATGTACCAGATTATCTTCCACTCAAGAAAAACTGGGTGGAGCAACTTAAAAACCACTGTTGTGCCGCTTCTGCAGTGATTGTGATGAATGCCCTGCTGCCTGGGAAAAACTATACCCAGAATAATATATTTGGTCCGGAAACAGCACCCATTATTACTCAGGCTGAAGTCTTTCGGCTGCTCTTCACTCTGGAGAAGCTGGCCGACATGATTCACACTCTCAGTGGACTGGAAACCGAATTCTACCATGCCGGCTTGGGAAAGTCAGAGTACGACTACGCCACGTTTCTCGAGCATCTTAAGGCAAACAGGAAGAGTCCCCATGACCAAATGATTATCAATTATTCAGTGCCCTCCATACTGGGCTGGGGGACTGGAGGGGGACATTGTTCACCCGTCGCTGATTATAACGAAGATAAGGACATGATCTTGATGCTTGAAGTCAATGGCAAAGGGAAAGAATTCTGGATTCGTTCAAAAGACATTTATACAGCCATGAAGACGACAGACCCAGTTTGCGATAAACATCGAGGCTGGCTAATCGTGAGTAAGTAGAGTCTTTAGATCAACTTTATTTATGGATATTCCGGATGATAGAATTACTTCTCTTCTTTTTTCGGCTTAAGCTCCATGCCGAGTTTATATGAATATATCAGTTAGTCCTGTTGCTCCTTTTCTGGCGTTTCTGGAAGCGGATTATCATTCCATATCTCGTATATCCATTTCCAGGTACCATCGGGCTGACGCTCAAGCACGTTCAGCCATTTCAAATTATATTTGACTGGTTCTCCTCCACTTCTTGGGGTCGTAGTGCCCGCGTCTATGCCCCACACTACGGCTAAGTCTCCAGACACACGCACATCTTCAATTACACTACTATCAATATGTTCGTCGTTCAACTCACTGGCTTTTTGATACTCAAGCAGAATCGCTTCTTTTCCTTTGCCAATAGACTCGTTGGGCGGCATTTGTATTGCGTTTTCTGCGTAAAAGATGGACATAATCCTATCAAAATCGCCAGCATTATAAAGTTGAAAAAATTCATCAATTGACGCTTTGATAGCAGCAACATCAGCTTCAACATCTGCCTCGGGTTCCTTAGCGACTTCTTTACCCTGCTTCTGGCAGGCAAAAGCGAAACAAAGCAGAAGGACCAAAGGAATTACACAGAGAAGCTTCTTCATTTTCCCCTTCTATCTTATTGTTTGTGGTTCAGTCTATTGCACAGCGAATATATAAAGTCAATTCGAGGAAGGAAGACCTATCCCCGTGTGGACAAAATCCCCAAAAATGGCTCAGTTTAGCTAGCTCAGGCTAAAAACACGAAATCAGGAAAAAGTTTAAAAACCAAGGGAAAAGTGGGAAAACGGGCAATGGGCGGTGCAGGGTTCGAACCTGCGACCCCCGGCTTGTAAGACCGATGCTCTACCGCTGAGCTAACCGCCCAACTGTTCTTCGTCTTTATTAAGTGGGGAAATGGGGACGGTTGTCAAGCCGGACGACCAGCGGTAGCCTGCAATGGGCATCTGGAGGAGATTGGTTCGCTTCCCGCCCCACTTCGCTCGCGGCTTCGGCTCGCAATGACAGTTTCCTCGCTGGGGAGCCGAGCGGGCTGACGAACCATATACCCCGAGCCGAATTGACAGAAATGACGCTCTATGTTAAATTTAGGGTCCAATTTCTGTCTAAAAGGAAGACCCATGTTCGCGATTATCAAGACAGGCGGCAAGCAGTACAGAGTCCAGCCAGGCGACATTCTCAGCGTGGAGAGACTCACGGCCGGTCCGAAAAAGAAGGTCCTGTTCGACCAAGTCCTCCTTATCGCCGATGAAAAAGAGACCTTGATCGGCACCCCGCTCCTTGAAAAGGCAGCGGTCAGGGCCGAGGTCATCGAGGACTTCAAGGACGATAAGATCATTGTTTTTAAGAAAAAAAGGCGCAAGCAATACCGGCGGACACGCGGTCACAGGCAGCCCCTGACGCGAGTCAAAATATTGAATATCGCCGCCGATGCGGCCTCCCTCCCGCCCGAGGAGGCAGCCGAACCTGAACCCAAGGTCGAACCCCGGGTTGAGAAGGCTCCCGTTAAAGCCGAAAAGGTGGAGACTGGAGCGGCCAAAAAGCCGGAAAAGAAGGAAACCAAGCCCAAGAAAAAGGCGCGAACCGCCAAGCCGGAGAGAGCCAAGAAGCCCGCCCGGGCCAAGAAGGAGATCCCGGCCAAATCGTCCCCCAAGAAGAGGACAAAATAAAGGAGAACCAGCATGGCGCACAAGAAATCAGGCGGAAGCGCAAAGAACGGAAGAGACAGTTGCGGCAAGCGGCTGGGGGTTAAGCGATTCAGCGGCCAGGCGGTCCGAGCCGGGTCGATACTGGTCCGTCAGAGGGGAACTCCGGTCAAGCCGGGATCCAACGTCAGCCGGGGAAAAGACGACACCCTTTTTGCCC
>CAYOZW010000186.1:1449-6780 GCA_964408495.1 uncultured Eubacteriales bacterium | reverse complement strand
AAGTTGGTGTTGAGGGGGCGAGAATAATTCTCGTCCCGCCAGTTGACCTGAAGTCCGGCGTTCACATCACCGATCCAGAGTGCGTCCTGGTTTTTCTTCTGGTCCCACTCCCAATCGAAGAGGGAAGGGCGAAGCCCCCCTTTGAAACCGAGTCCCATCATGTATCTCGCCGCATCTTCAAGCAGGGGAATCTCGAGCCGGATATCTTTGACCTCGGCAGCGGATAACGCTTCGAGACCGACCTTGAACTCGACAAAGCCATCGAATTCCATCCGGCCGCTGCAGGACAGGACAAACGGGCCGGACCGGCTTTCCGCTTCCCAGGCGACAGTTCCGGGCGCCTGCTTGGTGAAGTGAAGACCCTTTCCCTGGAATTCAAGAATGGCCCCAGCCGCGTTCTCGATGAGGAGCTTGATGGGCGAGTCCAAGAGTTCGCGTCCCTCCGGCCCAACCGCGGTCACCTCGGGCGTGAAATAGCTGTGGAGCTGACTGGGGAATCCGTCCGGGCCGATGGTCATTGTTCTACCCAGACAAGAGACGGAATTCCCCTTAATGAGGAGAGGAGCATAGGGGGGGACAATCTCGTCATCGAAGGCAATCCGCGAGTCCAGCCAGCGGAGGCGGGACAGGCGCCAGAGCTCTGCATCGCCGGCATCCTCAAGAACTCCCTCCTGAATATCGAGAACAAGCCAGACCTGCCCCGACGGCAGGCCTTTGGGCACGATTGTGATCTCTCCCCGATACTGGCCGGCAGGAATATCCTTTGGAACCTGGACGCCGCACCAGAGCGGCTGGACCCGGGCTTTGGGGACGGCGCAGATCTTTTTGAAATCTTTCCCATCCCAATTGACTCCGTGAGTGTTGAACGAATGCAGGGCGGAGGAGGGGACGGGGGACTTTCCGCCCGGCGAAGGAGAGGGCCTGGCCGGCTTCAGTTCACTGAATAAAACGTCCACATCTTCTATCGCCGACCGGCAGGACCAAAGGCCGATCTGAAAGACAAAGAATTCGCCGCGGAGCGCTTCGGCCTCGATCGTATTTTTCGGACCGCGTTGGATCCATCGATAGGGAAGGTCGCTGGCCATCCGGATGGAATTCCGGCGGTCTTCGGGAAACAGAAGGTACGGCGCGTCGGGGTATCGAGCCAGGAGAGCGGCCGTTTCGTCCGCGGTGGCGATGACTTCCATCGGGAAGAAACTGTTGAACTCGTCGCAAGCCTGGACCTCGAGGACTCGGGCCTGGAGAAAGCCGGACAGGCCTTTTTCGGGCGCAGCGAACGGGGAAAGACCGTGGCTATCGAGCCAGGCCTTTTCAACGGTCAGTTCAAATCCAGGATAAACGACCGTGGGGTAATTCGAACGGCCCGTCATCACGTTGGGCAAATAGTAGACATAGCAATCGCCGGGAGCGGTCGCCGGCTCGAAGACGAAATCACCGTATTCGCGATTGACGGCCACGGGGCAGACGTTTTTTATTCTGGCGCCGGTCGCTCCGTCGATGAAGATAACGTTTTTCTTCTCCGGCTCGAGGTCCCGGCGCCGCCAGGGGATATGGACCCAGACAGCCTCGGCCTTCTCAGCGACCCTGACGACCACCCGGTGATTGCCGTACCGCTCCGCGTCCCAGGAAGCGGTCCCGTAAGGCAGCTCCTGGGAGGCGGGCCGAGCCGCCGTGAGACACCCGGCGAAAAACAACAAGAGGACCGTCCGCCTCGGGAAAAAACCGCATCCGCTCATTTTCACCTCCGGCCTTCTATTTTATCCATAAAATAGGGCCGATTTCGACAAAATTTATCGGAGGAAGACAATGGTCAGACAGCGAAGCTGGAAATGGCTCGGCCTCATCGGGATCCTCGTCGGGGGGATGGGCGCTCTGGCATCCGTGTTAGTCAGGCAGCGCCGACACCGGCAGCAGATATACTAGGAGGCGCAGGCCCCTTTTCCCAACCCGTTTTCCTTAGCGGAAGCTCAGACACTCCCTTTCTTGGATGTGGAGGTGGATCGAAAGAGGTATAATGGTCGGGAAGAAAATATATGAAGGACACCGGAGGATAAGCTATGCTTGCGAAACTCATCAGCATTCGGCGCTCGAAATTCCATGGCCTTTGGCTGGCCGCTGTTCTGTTCGCCGTCTTAAATCTCGGCTTCCCGGGGCCGGCCGAACCCAACAATCACCGGCCTCAGGATCAAGCCGTGGCCGCCGACCTCTGGTATGTCCTCAAGATCGCCGGCCAGCCGGCGGGATACGTTCACGAAACGACAAAGGTCCAGGACCGGATAGTGCGCATCGACTCAGACATGCGCATCGTCCTGAATCGTCTGGGCAGCCGGGTTGAGATCGGGTTTGTTTCGTCCTCCGAGGAGTCCCCGGAGGGGCATCTTCTCCGGGTCAGCTACGAGATGACGGCTTCCAACCAGACCATGAGGACGGAAGCCACGATCAAGGAGGGGGAGATAGAGGTCAAGAACGAGTCCGGGGGAAAAGCCTATACCAGCACCCTAAAGTACTCGGGCGAGCTCTACGGGTCGGAGGGGATCAGGCGGATGACGGCTGCGGCGCTCAAGAATCCGGGAGACAAGATCACGGTCCAGACCTATGTGGCCGAGGCATCGCTCATCGGAAACCTCAACCGGACGATGTTAGCCCGGGAATCGATCAGGATCGGAACGCGGGATATCCCCGCCTTGAAGGTGGAAGAAATCCTGGAGGGGATGCCGATCAAGCGGACCGGCTGGCTGGACGAACAGGGTCAGCTTCTCAGGCAGGAGGAACCGGGGCCCTTCGGTGTCATCGAGATCCTCCGTTCCGACCGGTCCGAAGCGGCCGCGGCCGCTCTGGGCGGAGGCGAGCTGCCGGCGGAGATATTCCAGAGCTCGATCGTCAGGTCCAACATCAGGCTTCCCAGGTCCCGGCCGATCGAGCGCCTGAAGCTTAGGCTTATCCACCGAAACCCGGATCTGGGCTGGCCGGATATCCAGATCGCCGGCCAACGCGTCATCGAAAGATCGGAAAAAGAGCTGACTCTCGAAATCAAGCGGACGCCGCCCCCCTCGGGAGCGGCCTTTCCCGTGGAGAAGACCGAAGCCATCCGTCAGTACCTTGAGCCCAACGCCTATATCCAATCAGACGATCTTCAGATCCAGAGCCGGGCCCGGGAAATTGTGGGGTCAGAGAAGGACGCTTTCCAGGCTGCTCTGGCAATGGAGCGCTGGGTGGCCGAGAACATGAAGTTCGACTTGGGCATCGCCTTTGCTCCGGCAACCGAGATTATCCGTGATAGACAGGGGACCTGCGTCGGCTACGCGACGCTTCTGGCCTCCCTGGCCAGAGCAGCCGGGATTCCATCCCGCGTCGATATGGGCTACGTCTATGCTCTCGGCATGTTCGGCGGCCACGCCTGGACCGAAGTCATGATAGGAGAGGAGTGGATTCCCCTGGACGCGGCCATCGTCAACGCGGGACAGGCCGACGCCACGCGCCTCGCTGTGGTCGTCTCGTCGCTGGCTGAAGGACCGGGGAGCTTGAGCATCGGCGCGGCCCAGCAGGTCTTCGGCCAGGTCGAGATGGAGGTCATGGAGTTCGAAACGGCCGGCCATAGAGTGGATGTTCCCTCTGGGGCTGAGGCCTTCTCCGTAGAGGGCGATGTCTATGCCAATCCGTGGCTGGGGATTTGGCTGACGAAACCGTCCGAGTTCAAGTTCGCCCGGCTGGAGGCGATCTGGCCGGACCCGACTGTCGTTGCTCTCGAAGGACCCTCCGAGGAAACTGCCGTCCTCGAACAGTACCAAATTTACCCCTGGGAAAATCCCGAGAAGGCCATAGAGAAAAGGCTGTCTGAACTCGTTCCCGGGGGGCGGAAAAGACAGGTGAGAATGGAAACGGAAGAGGTGCTCCTCCTGGATTCCCCGGACGGCCGAAAATCGGCGCTGGCCATCCTCAGGGGTTTAGAGCTGTGGATCCTGAGGACGGAAGGCAAGGACGCGGCGAAGATCATCCATAAACTCATGGAAACAACCAAAATAGCCAGCCTGCCTGGATAACCCGGACTATCAAGTCAACGGAAGGCCAGGAAGACCCGATCCCTGGAATCTCTGCAGGGACACCTGACCTTTTTTGGCGACATCCTGATCGCTTGCCGGGCCAGACGTCTAGGGAAGAAATATGGCACGGAAGTTGCTGAAGAAAAAACCGAGAGAATAATCCCTATGAGATCAGGTTGAGGAGAGATGGAGATGAAAAAAGTCAGACTGGCCGCGGCCATACTCATCGCTATACTGGGTCTGGGCCAATTATCCGCCGCCGACGAACGTTTCCAGGCCTCCCTGAATTTTCTGATGGCTTACCCCCAGAACGATTTCAGAAACAATGTCGACCGGACATTTTACGGGTTGTCGGGCGAATTCTTTTTCCGGCCGCCGAGATCCCACTTCGAGGTTGGCGTCTGCCTGGAATACCTGAACTACGGCAGCGAAACGAGGACCGGACCTTTGAGCGACGACATACCCGACGTTTGGGTCGATGTCACGACCCGAAACAGCATCTTCTCAGCGGCGGCGGTGCTGCGCCTAATCCCGGCAGGAGGGCCGTTCCGCCCTTATGTGGAGGGTCTGATCGGGTTCAACTACCTGTTCACCTATACATCCATAAGCGATGACAACAGCTGGTCTGAAGACATCGCCGCCACGACGAATTTTGACGACTGGGCCCTGACATACGGAGCGGGGGCGGGCGCCATCGTCAGGGCCCTCGACGTTCGCAACCGACAAGGGCGGTCCGTATTTTCCTTGTATCTCGAGATAGGTCTTCGTTACCTCAAGGGAGGGTCCGCCGAATACCTTAGGGAGAGGTCGATTCTCCGTGACCACGGCTCCTTGAGCTTTAACCCCTTGATATCGACAACAGACCTGGTCAAATCCCATTTCGGAATCGTTTTCCGCTTCTGATTTTCTTCGCTTGTCTATTCCCTCTCCCGGGCTGCCCTCTGAACGAGCAAAAAAAGCAGCGTTCGAGCAATGGACGGCCCCAAGTCATTTGACTTGGCAGCGTTTTCATAATATAAAATAATTATAGCGACAAAGGTTCACCCTCGGCAACGAAAGAGGAAAGCCGCGCGATTTTTTTTATTCTCTTGATCCCTAATTGCAAGGAGGTCCGGAAATGAAAAATTCCAAAACATTTTGGGTCTATCTTATTATCGCCCTGATTCTCGGATTCGCCGGAGGCGCCTGGCTGGCGCCCGGCCTCGGCCGGTCGCCATCGACAGGAGGACCGCAGCAGGAGACCCTCCAGCCGGCTGATCCTCAAAAAACCACGCCGCCGCAGCAGATGATG
>CAYOZW010000186.1:0-1439 GCA_964408495.1 uncultured Eubacteriales bacterium | reverse complement strand
GGACGACATCAGCCGGGTCTTCGAACAGGCGGCCCGAAAGGTCAGCCCGTCCGTCGTCGCCATCACCGCCGAGCAAGTGGTTCAAGTCCAGAGTCCTTTTGGAACGCCGGACGGGGCCTTCAAAGATTTCTTCGGAGACGACTTCTTCAAACGCTTTTTTCAACAGCCTCCCCAGGAACAGAAGCGCACGGTGCGCAGCCTCGGGTCGGGAGTCATCGTCTCTTCGGACGGCTATATTCTGACGAACAACCATGTCGTCGCCGATGCCGACAAACTTTTCGTGGTCATCGGCGACAGACAGAACTATCCCGCGAAAGTTATTGGCACAGACCCCCAGACGGATGTGGCGGTCGTCCGGATCGACGCCAAGGACCTTCCGGCGGCGACTCTTGGCCATTCCGATACGGTCAGCGTCGGACAGTGGGTGATCGCCATCGGCAATCCTTTCCAGCTCATGCACACCGTCACCGCCGGGATCATCAGTGCCAAGGGGCGGTCATCGGTCGGCCTGGCCGAGTACGAGGACTTTTTCCAGACCGACGCCTCGATCAATCCGGGAAACAGCGGCGGAGCCCTGGCCGATCTCAACGGGAGTGTCGTTGGGATCAACACCGCTATCACCAGCCCTTCGGGCGGCAACATCGGCATCGGCTTCGCCATCCCTATCGATATGGCCAAAAAGGTCATGGAAGCCCTCATTTCTCAGGGCAAAGTCGTCCGGGGCTTCATCGGCATCACCCCTCAGGATATCGATGAAAACCTGGCCAAAGCATTTAGCCTGAAAAGCACCGAGGGAATCCTGGTCGGCGACGTCATCCCGAAAAGCCCGGCCGATCAGGCGGGAATCAAAAGGGGGGATGTGATCCTGAGCGTCAACGCAGAAAAGGTGAAAAACGCGACCCAGCTGCGACTCATAGTGGCTGAGCTGCCACCGGGGACCAAGGTCAAGATCAGTCTGCTTCGCCAGGGCCAGGCCAAGGATGTCATGGTCACCCTCGCGGAAAGGCCCAAGGCCCCCCAAGAGAAGGCTCCAAAACAGGAACAACCTGAAGAACAACAGAGCGGCAAGTTGGGGCTCGCCCTTCAGGAACTGACTCCCGACATCGCCGGCCAACTCGGTTATGAGAACCAGACAGGGGCGTTGGTCGCTGATGTGGCTTCGGGAAGTCCCGCCGAGGATGCCGGCCTGCAACGCGGTGATCTGATCAAGGAGGTCAATCGCCAACCCGTGCAGAACGTCAAGGATTTTGAAAAGGCGATTCGCGAATTCAAGGAGGGAGATGTCGTCGCGTTGCTGATCCGTCGGGGCCCGACGACATTGTTTGCCGGAATCAAGATTCCGGACTAGCTGGCTGACCGCTCAACGCCAAATCATTTCTGGCGGAGACGTTATTGGCGGTTGTTTGGCGAGGGTCGAGGGCGCCGTTATCCTCGTTCCC
>CAYOZW010000185.1:2068-6791 GCA_964408495.1 uncultured Eubacteriales bacterium | reverse complement strand
ATGGGCTGCCCGGTGATGGCGTTGTCCACGATGATCTCCCCCAGCGCTTCCTTTTCGGCCAGGAGCGGGATGCAGAGGAATTCATCCGTGTCGATGATTTTCTGGAAGCGGTTGTCCACCAGGGCTTCGTTCCGGGCATCCCGGACGAGGAAGATTTCGTTCGTCGAAACAGGCAGGACGGGGATGAGGGCATCTCCCTTATGCAAAGGGAAGCCCAATTTCTTGATGCGTTTGGTCAAGGTGTCCGTTTCGCCGTTCAGGAGGGACCGGTTGTGCTCGATAATTTCTGCATAGCCGATGCCGGGCGTGGAAAGGACGCGCCAGATGGATTCGGCCTCCTCGGCCGATGCAGGGCCCAGCCAGAACTCCCCATTGAGCTTTTCTGTGTCGGCAAGAAACAGCATCGCCCGGTTGAAGCCGACGCCGTGCCCGGCCGTCAAGGCGGTCATGATGACGAGCAGATTGTCCAAAAGTGCGAAAGGCTGGAAGAAACTCTGGGCGATGATGGAGAAAAGCTGGATCTCCTTGGACGTCTCCATGGAGAATTCGTGGAGCAGAGGATTATAGCGTTCGATCACTCCACCCTCCAGTTTTTGGGGATGACCCGGATGCCTTCAGCACTGATCATGAAGTGGGCCCGGTCCTCCCTGACCCGGAAGCCGCTCTGGAACCGGCTGGGGATCTGGCAGAACTTGTCAACGATCACCCGGCGCAGCTTAGTGCCCCTTCCGATGCAGGACTCCTCAAAGATGATGGAACTCTCGATCCGGGTATCGGGGGCGATCTCCACACCCGGAGAGATGATCGAGTGGCGAATCGTCGCCTCCCTGATCCGACAGCCCGACCCGATGATCGAATTTTTAATATCGGCCTGATGAAAATAGGAGGGGGGATACTGGCGCTTGTATGTCCGGATGAGCCAGGAATCATCCCCGGCAAGAAAAGGGGGTTCGGAATCCAAAAAAGCCATGTTGGCATTCCAGTAGGCGTCGATCGTCCCGATGTCCTCCCAATACCCATCGTAAAGATAGGCATAGACACGTGATTTCTTGATCAGACCGGGGATGATATCGCGGCCGAAATCGTGGCTGCTGGCGGGATTTTTGGCATCCTGGATCAGGGCCTTGACCAAGACCGGAGTCTGAAAGAGATAGACTCCCATGGAGATCAACGTCCTCTTTCCGTCCCAGGGAAGCGCCGGCGGGGTTTTCGGCTTCTCCAGGAATTGGACGATCCGCCGGCGGCGGTCAATGCCGACAACCCCAAACCGGCTGGCCTCCGAGCGACGGACAGTCTTGGCCAGGATGATGCCGTCGGCCTTTTTTTCATTGCAGTAGGTGAGGATTTTCCGATAATCGGCCCGATAGACGTGGTCCCCGGAGAGGATGAGGACGGCGACTGGATCTTCCTGCTGGATGGTATAGATATTCTGGAAAACGGCATCGGCCGTACCCTCATACCAGTGGTCGGCGACTCTTCCCTGCGCCGGCAGGGAGACGATGTATCCCCCGCTCTCGGCATGGAAGATGTTCCATCCATAGAGGATGTGCCGTTCCAGGGATAAGGATTTGTATTGAGTGAGGAGGGCGATCTTTTTGAGCCCGGAATTCAGGGAATTGGAAAGGCTGAAATCGATGATCCGGTAGCTGCCCAGGAAGGGGACGGACGGTTTGGAGCGGTCGCGGGTGAGCGGATACAGCCTCTCCCCTTTCCCTCCGCAGAGGATCATGACGAGGGTGTTTTCAGACGATACGTCCATCGGGGATCACGACCTCTGAGAACAACTTGTCCTCTTCTTCCCATGTCTCCAGAAGCTTCGCTTCGGCAGGGATTAGGGGAGCGTCTCTTTGAAGCCATTCCGCGAGCGTCTTGGCCCGCAAATAATGCTCGGCGGCCCGGTTTTCGGAATAGTCCCGGGCCGTCCAGGTCGAGATCAGGAACGGCCAGTCCGAGCTTTCGAGGAGAAATTTTTCACGGATGAACTGCTTGAGGATTCGGTCGTCCTTGGCCGGGGAGGAAGATTTGAGCTTCATCGCCTGCTTTTCGATGAAGTAGATCTTTTCCCATATCCAGGAGGTTCCCTCGTTGAGCCAGATCCAGTGAAATCCGCCCGTGCCCCAGGAACCTTCCGGCAGAGAGACCATCGAATGAGGCTGGAGGGCCTCGAGACAGCGGCTGGCCGTCTGGGGTTTGACTTCGACCCGATGGATCTTCTTAAGAACAAGATAAAGCCATTCTGGACCTTCAAACCACCAGTGACCGAAAAGCTCGGTATCATAGAGGGCAACGACAACACCGTCATCATGATCCTTCAGGCTCGTGCGGAGAGAATCGACGAAGTGCTCGGCGTTCTCTTCGAGCCTCCCGCGGACGCGCTCCGGGTCGTAAGGAAGCTTGTCTCCGAGGTCGGCGTCGCCGGCCGTGATCCTCCAATAGCGCATTCCGCCGGGAAAGTGTTTCTTGTGGAACTCCAGATACCAGCCGTCTCCCGGATATCCCGTCTTTCCCGACCAGACCTGGGTCCCGGATTTTTCATCCCTGACCAGGAAGGGGACTTTGGAGGGATAGGCCAGATACGGAAGATACGGCGTTTTGGCGACCTCCTGCCCCGGCTGATATTCCTTCTTGAATTTTTCCCAAAGAAGCTTCAGGGCAGGAAATCGGTCCAGGTAAACACCCCGGGCTTCTCCGCCGCTCAAGAGATGGGTGTCCACAAAAAAACAACCCAGCCCTTCTTCCCCGAGGATCTCGTCGACTCCGTTCCGGGACACGGCGTCGCGCCCGCCCAGCGGGGATTTCCAAGCGTATCCGGGACGATAGGCACATTCGGGAAGCCAGAATCCCGTCGGTTTCCGGCCGAAGTATTTCTCGTAGCAATATCGTCCCTGGCGGACCTGCCAGCGGATACTGTCGTCTTCCGAGAGGAGAGGAAAGTAGCCGTGAGTTGCGGCCGATGTCAGGACCTCGATTTGATCGCTGTCCTGCAGCTTCCGAAAGGCTCCGATGATATCCTCCTGACACCTCCCGGAGAACATTTCGAGGAGTCCGGCATACCAGCTCTCCCAGTACTCGGTGAGGGGAAGGAGAGGCTTGGGGCCGGCTTTTTCGAAATACCCCCGGTCCCTGCGGGCGATCTCAACCTTCATTTTCAGATATTCTTTGAATCCGACGGCGAAGCTTGGGCTCTTGAGTTGCTCCATGAGGACGGGTGTAAAAGAGATGTTGACGCGTGCAGGGAGGCCTTCCTCCTGGAGTCGTTCGAAGACCCGGAGCAGCGGGAGGTAGCTTTCGGCGGCGGCCTCGTAAAGCCAGTCCATGCCGTGCGGCCAGCTTCCGTGGGATTGGACATAGGGGATATGGCTGTGCAGGACCAGGGAAAAATACTTAGCGCTCATTTCCTTCTTTCAAGACGATGGTTAGGCTGAATTTCTGTCGTCCGGCGAGGCCGACGTCCCAATGAGGCAGGAAACACATCCCTTGATGAATTATATCATAATCCTCCTCCGATTGGGAGAGTGTCTGGAGAGGGAATGCCCAGACCTCTGGAAGCGGGGAGAATGTTAAGAGCCATCTTCCGCCGAGGAGAGAGAGTGTGCCGGGGCGGGCCTCCCATTCTTTATCCAGGAGATAGAAGTTCCATTCGATGGCGAAACAGGCCCGGAGTTCCTTGTCCGATTCATTCTCCAGCTCGTAAGAGATCAAGACCTGGTCTTTGGCGGGAGACAGACGCTTGGCGATCCGGACGGGGATGCCCTCCTCGCCGGCCCAGACGTGTCCGTGCCTGACCATGAGGAGAGTATCTCCTTCAAGGGAAAACTCGTATTCATGGTTCACAAAATCCCCCTGCTCCCCGTAGTCGACCCGACGGAAACTCTCGGCGGTGGTCCGAGGATGAAGGAAATGGTCGAGGAGCGAGTAGCGGGGATGCCAGTCATACCTCAGGAGTGAGGAGGCTTCCGGGGGCAGTTTCTTGGCGAGTTCGTGAATGCTTTTTCCATCTTCGCCGGGTTCTTGGTCCCGGCGACGGTGATAAGACTCTTCCCTTCTGGACAAAACGTCGGAAAGGTTGCGGCCGAACCCGCGGTCGTCGAATTCGACCAGGCTGCCTCCGAAACTGGGTTTAAGCAGCAGGTTGAGATTGTCCTGGCGGAAGAGGAGTTCTTCTCGGCCATCGAGGTCGTAGTCTACTTTCTCCCACCCGGGCCGGAGCGGCATTTTTTTTTCAGCCGCTAGAAGATGTCTGTAGGCCGATTCCCTGAGGTGAGGAAGGTAGAGACCGCCGAAAATCCCGTGCCAGAAGGGATCGTTGCACTGGGCTTTGTAGAGCTCTCGCGATGCCTCCGGATTCCGGCTCCTCCCGGCTTCCCGGGAGACAAGGAGCATCCTCTTATGGAGATGGTTGCTTTCGACATATTTGAGGAAGAACTCCCGGAAGAACCCTCCTCGCAGAAACCTCCGCGCCTCGATGGGCGTTTGCCGCTTCAGGGCGCGGAAGCGATCATAGCTTTCAGGCTCGAGCACCCATTCCATCATCTCCTCATAAGAGGCGGGTGGGATATAGACTTTTCCCAGCGGGGGACGGCTATCAAGATAGGTGGAGTAGGTCATCGTCCGGATGCCCTCATTTTCAAGAAAAGCCAGGAAGGAGGAGAGCCAACCCTCCTCGTAGACCCATTTGTGTGTCCCGGGCCAGAGGCCGAACTTCTCACCGTCGTCGCCCAGG
>CAYOZW010000185.1:0-2058 GCA_964408495.1 uncultured Eubacteriales bacterium | reverse complement strand
TCCCCTCCCCTCGATCTCGCGGAAAAGGAGGCGGACCTCCTCGATTGGATGAAAGGGGATAGCGTAGCGGAGCGGTTTGCTGACGGGGAAAAGGACAAGCGGAGCTCCCTCCTCCTCGGTGATGTAGGGGCGCTCAATATTGCTGATGCCGGCATAATGGAAATGCTCTTCGTCGAGGATCGTGTATTCGATGCCTTCTCCGGCCAGGATTTTTGGAAGGTGCGGTTCCCAAACCCTCTCGGTCAGCCAGACTCCCCGGGGACGGCGTCCGAACTTCTCCTGGAGAAAATCTCCCATCAGACGAAGCTGGCCGACCCTATCCTCCTCTGGGATAATGGACAAGATCGGTTCGTAAAAGCCGCCGCCAAGGAGCTCGATTTGACCGCGGGCGGCCATCTCTTCGACCAATTCCCAGGACTTCTTTTCTTTTGTCTCCATATATTCCCAGAGCGGGCCCGAAAAATGGAGAGTGAAGCGCACCGCCGGATGAGCGGCCATCTCGGCAAGAAGAGGTTCGTAACAATCGTCAAATGCTCTTTTAAAGACCTCGGGGAAATTGCCCACGGGCTGGTGGTTGTGGACGGCGAAAAGGAAGGTCAGTTCAGGCACCCTCGGCGCTCTCCTTTTTGCGGCCGGCTTTTTTGAGATAGCCCCGGAACAGAGCCTCGAACTCGCCGACGTTTTCCTCCCCGAACCACCAGAACCAGTCTGAGCCTTCGGCGATGGACAATGCCTCGCTCGGCCCGTATCTCTCCCGGGTCCGGGAAAGAACGTCCCAGGCTGCGTTCTTGGCTGGGCAGCCGACCCATTTGGAGAAATTTCCCAGCCAGGTGCCGGGGACTATGTCCAGCTCATCTTGAGGCGGAGACAGAGCGAGATATTTTTCCAGGAAAATAGGCGTGACTTCTTTCGTCTGGAGAATTCGGCCGTAGAATTCCCGCAGGAACGGAACTCCGTTTTCTCGATACCCGGCCCAGGGATTCTCTCCATCGAGGGCAATGACACAGATCGAATCCTCGGGGCAGTTTTTCCCTTTTGCCCTCAGCTTAGCCAGAAGATCGGATACGGCGTCCTTTTCCGGCCAACGGTGGTACTCGAAGCTGATTAGGTCGCTGAGCTCGCGATCTCTGAAGAAGAGGGTCAGCTTGCGGCATTTGTAAGGGCGGTACAAGAGACAGGTATCGGGGTTTTGTTTCAATGTTTTCCAGAGAATGTTCTCATCGGTCACGGCAAAGGCATACCCCTCTGCGGCCACGGCCTCTGCGACCTCCCCGCTGATGCCTCCTTCGGAGGGCCAGATTCCGCTCGGAGAGCGGCCGAAGATGCTGCGGAAATATTCACGGCCGCTCTTGATCTGGGCTTTTCCGTCATCGGGATAACGGAAATGCCTCTTTGGCATGGTGGTTTCGCCGCCCACCCGAAGGTCAAAAATCAGGGGAAGAAGCGGATGATAGAAGGCTGAGGTCGTCAGTTCGATACGGCCGTCCTGCCAGAGTTTCTTGTAGAAGGGGATGACTTCCTTCCAAGTCTTCTTCTGCAGGTCGAGGAGCGCTTCCCGGTCGAGGGATGTCTTCTGGACGGGAGAGAAAAAGGACTTCAAGGCCAGGGTCAGTGTGTGGCTCGGGCTGCCTGCTTCTGTTCCCGGGGGGAGGAACCTGGAGATTCGAGCGAGCTGCGGCGCGGTCAACTCACCCGGGTCGGCCTCGAAGGCCTTCTGCAACGGATCCACGGCCTCTCCCCGGGCATACTCCTGGATCTGCTCGACTAGACAGGGAACGATATTGAAGGTGCAGGGATAGCGGGTTTCCTCCGCCAGATAGGCCATCTGGTAGTAGTTCTTGGTCAGGTGGAAGTTGACCCAGGGAAGGATGTATTCCCGGGTATCAGGGTGGCGATAGACAGGCTGGTGGAGATGCCAGAATACGGAAAGATACATGGACTCGATCTAACTTTTTTCTTTTCCCGGCTTCTTTTTCCAGTGATCCAGGCATTCCACATTGCAGAAGTGGAAGACATACTCCTGTCCTTCGGTGTGCAACGCAGCCGCCTTGGGGATCA
>CAYOZW010000184.1:0-6808 GCA_964408495.1 uncultured Eubacteriales bacterium | reverse complement strand
GATCAGCCAGGCTGAGTTCGAACAGAAATTGAGCTAGAAACAGGATCGCTGTCCGGCTTGATTTCTTTTCCATGTTCAAGATATTTTGAGGCGATCCGCAGGGGCGGCTCCGCTATCCAGCCGCCCGGCGCGGAGTCCCGGCCCAATCCATCGACCCGCCCGGCGAAGCCCAGCTCCGCCCTCAAGGCGCCTGGAGAGCCGGCTACCCGAGGACGCAAGTTGAGGTGAATTTCGCATCCGGCTTTGGCTGAGCCGTTGCTTTGAGGCAGGCAGTCAGGGCATTCAACGGAAGGATATAATTCATCAGGGGATAGTGATAATAGAGGTTGCGGGAGAAAAAGGAAAAGGTGACCTGGTCGTCTTCCCATCTGCCGTCATCCGTAGCCGTGGAAAGAAGGTATTCCAGGGCGCGTTTGATCTCGGGAGCTTCCACGGGAAAGCCGCAGCCGAGCAGACTGGAGATGACAAAGGCCGTTTGCAAGGGCCGGCTCTTCCCGATCCCCGCGTATCTCATCGAAGAATCCGCCTTCACCGTCTCTCCCCACCCCCCGTCCTGATTTTGATGCTGAAGGAGGAATTCGACCCCTTTGACCAGGGATCCGTGAACGCGAAACAAGAGAGAACCCGGGGGACGAGAACCTCCTTTAAGACGGAAGCCCAGCTTTCCCAGGGCCTCAAGAACATAGCATGTCCCGGATACATATCCCGCCCACCACCGGCACCACCAGCCTCCATTGGAGGACTGGTTCTTAATGATGAACTGAAGGCCGTTCCCGGCCGGATCATCCTGGACTGAAAGCCCTGATTCTGCGAGAGCGGAGATTACCCTCGCCGTGACGTCGGCAGAGGGAATGTCGAAAAAAAACTGCTTCCACAGAGCCAGGGGGCCCGGCCTGCTTCGGGCGAATGTCGTTTGCCAGACGCTGAACCCACCGCTTTTGGCCTGGTGCGAAAGAAGATATGCCAATCCCCTCCGGATCGCTCCCTCGATTCTCTTGAGGAGCACGGGCCCGGCAGTCCGGGAAGCCAGGGCCAGGGCCTGGACGGCATGCGCCGTGGAGTCGTTGTCGGCGTCGTTATGAGAGTGGCTCGCCCAGGCATAGCTGCCATCGGTATGCTGGGAGTCGAGGAGGAATTCTATGGATTTCCGGATTTCTCCGTCGGAAGATGAGCGACCGGGAATCGCCAGATAGGATATGACCGCCAGGCCGGTGTCCCAGATGTCGGCGTTCATTATG
Source organism: uncultured Eubacteriales bacterium (assembly GCA_964408495.1). Lineage (GTDB taxonomy): Bacteria > Acidobacteriota > Aminicenantia > Aminicenantales > UBA8522 > UBA8522. The sequence continues at coordinate 5,570 of CAYOZW010000184.1, read as the reverse complement.
TTGAGCTTCAATCTGCCGTTGCCGTCAGGGCAAAGGTTCGCCTCCAGGTAATCCAAGGCCCTGAGGATGGCCGGGTGGTCGGCCGGAATCCCCGCCTCAACCAAAGCGATCATGTTGGCGATTGTATAAGGTATGTTGTAGAACCATCCGCCGTTCCCATTTTGCTGGCTGAGCAGAAGACAGGTCATCTCTTCGAGGGATTGCCGATGGCGGTTCCTGTTGAGGCTAAGAATCAGCCTCATCAGGGGATTGTCGACCAGAATCCCGTGGCTCACGATGGAGAATGCGGGAAGCATCTTGCGGAGAATGGTGTTCAATTGAGATAGCACGGCTCCGGCTGCCTGGGAGCGATTCGCCCAGAGCAGGGAAGAGGGCGTGATCAGCAGGGGCGGAAAAAACGTCCTTTTCTCTTCCGCGTAGGCCGCCAGCATTTTTGCGGGGAGGATGAATTCCCGGTCGAACGCCCAACGGCCACTCCGCCTTCTCCTCCCGAGAAATCGTTCGGCCCGTCCTAGAGTGAACGCTATGTCCTGAAGGGAGGTTTTATCGATGGCGGGATTGACCCTGAACCAGGAGCGAGGTCGATTTTTGGGAGGAAGCTGTCCGCTGGCTATTCGGAGGACTAGGGCGGCCACCCGGGTGATGTTCGGAGAAGAAGGGGACCCCGGGTATTTGTAGAATCCCCCGTCCGGGTTGACCTGCCGGATAAGGTTCACGACCAGCCCGGCTTCCCTCTCGAACAGCCCCGGCCTCGCGATCAGTCCCGTGGTCCGGAGCATAATAATAAAGCTGGAGCTGACAAAAGCGGAGGAATCGAAGAACGTGCGCCAACGCCCCTCGGGCTGCCTTAACTCGAGAAGCCGCTGCAGGGCCAGGTCTCGAACCCGGCTGGCTTCCTGGAAGAACGAAGGGCTATGATAGTGATCCATCCGGGCTTTTATCGGGTCTTCCGCATTCTCGTTTTGTTGAAAAGGGCCACTTTTACCACACAGAAAATGAGAGTGTCAAGGCGGCCTGCTGTCTTTAGAAGAAGGCGAAATCGAAGCCGATAGAAATCATTTCGTGACTGCGGGCACCGCCAGGTGCGACGGATATTTGACCGAGCGATAGATGCGCTGTGTCGCTAGCCGGAAATCCTCCGGCTCGGCTTCGAAAACGTTCGGCACGAAGTGCTGAGGGTTCCGGTCGATGAGCGGGAACCAGGTGCTCTGCACTTGGACCATGATGCGGTGTCCCTTTTGGAAGCAGTAGTTCTGGGAGTGTAGGTCGATCGTGTAGGCGACGACTTCATTCTGTGGGATCGGCTCCGGCCGCTCGAAACTCTTGCGGTAGCGGCCCCGGAAGACCTCGTTAGCGACCATGAGCTGGTAGCCGGCCATCTTCCAATCTTTCGGCATCTTTTCGGGATAGACATCGATCAGCTTGACGATCCAGTCGCTGTCCGAACCCGTCGTTGAAGCATAAAGATGGGCTTCTATCTTCCCGGCGACCGGGAAGTCCTCTTCTAGGGGAGAGGTCTCCCAGCTCAGGACGTCCGACCGGTCGTCAACGAAACGCTGATCCTCCACCAGCCAGGTGGACCAGCCGGAACCGTAGGGAAAATAGGTAGCCTGGATCGGCCGGTGGCGGTAGGGAACGGGATGGCCGGGATCGGAGATGTAGCTATCGAATGAGGAATCCCCTGTCTTGGTCGGAGCCTCAAGAGCCAGCTTTCCCTTGGGGTGGAAGAAAAGACGCATTTCGGACGTACGGGATACCGGCGGCCATTCCTCCCAGGTACGCCAGAGGTTTGCCCCGGCCTCGAAGGTCGTCGCCGCGGTGGTCGGCCGTTCCCCTCGATCCTTGAGGAAAAAAGCGAACCAGGGGGCTTGGATTTCTTCCCGGAAATGCCGGCCTGTCGGACTGTCGAACGAGATGGCGCCGAGGCGGCTCCCGTCGCCCCGGTACCAGCCCCCATGATTCCAAGGCCCGACAACCAGGAAGTTGACGTTCTCGGCGTCGTGCTCTTCCAGGGCTTCGTAGATCCGAAGCGGACCGTAGAAATCCTCCTGGTCCCACCAACCGGCCACGTTGAGCGTCGGCACCCGGACTCCGGTCAAGTAGGGAACGAGCGTCTGCCGCTTCCAGAAATCGTCGTATTGGGGATGGGCGACATAGTCGTTCCAGGTCGGGATCCGCCCCTTCAGGTAGCGGGCATTGACGTTGGCCAGGGGACCGAGGGCGAGATACCAGTCGTAAGTGTCGTAGCGGTCGAATTCGAAGCGAGCTTGTTCTTTGGATGTTTCCATCATGGTCGAGTATTCGAAGCCGTAGCTCAAGCGGAAAGCCCCGTTATGGAAGAAATCGTCGCCGAGCCACATGTCCGCCGGCGAAGCCTGCGGCGAGACCGCTTTGAGCGCCGGGTGGGGGTCGAGCATGGCCATGGCCGTCAGCCAGCCGCTGTAGGAAACGCCGAGCATCCCGACCCGTCCGTTCACACCCGGTATATTCTTCAGGAGCCAGTCGACGGTATCAAATGCGTCCGTCGACTCGTCGATCGCTCCCGGGTCCCGTCGGTCTCTGACCGGACGCAGCATCACAAAACTCCCCTCCGAGCCGTATTTTCCGCGGATGTCCTGGAAGACGAAGATATATCCGTCCGCGGCGAGCTCTTTATAGCTTCCGGGCAGACGTCCCGTCCCACGAGGAATCCCGTAGGGCGTCCGGCTCATCAGGATCGGCAGGGGCTCGGTTCGCTCTTTGGGAAGCAGGATCAGAGTGTGCAGCTTGATCCCGTCCCGCATCGGGATCATGACTTCCTTAAAGTCGAACTCCTGTGCTGGTTGCTGGGCAACGACCAGCCAACCGATAAAAATGACCGGAATGATTGCGAGGAGGACAAGACCAGTTCGTTTCATGGGAGTGTTCCTTTCGACCTGAAAAATACCGTCACCGGGCGGGGGAAGTCAAGGAGTGAAGGGCTCTGCAACGAGAAGTGTGGGTGATGTTAGGCTGGGAGGGGAGCAGCCGCAATCTGCCGCAGCGACCATTGAGGGTTTAGCCAGACCGAGACGCTCATCGAGGGAACCCCGGGTTGCGGGCGGCGAGGATGTCTGAGCACGCGAGGACAAACGAAGAAAAGATAGTCTGGCTAGACTTAACAAGCGGAGAAAAGACGGACGATATTTGCGAGTTCCGCAGCCGCCGAGAAGAGCGTTGAGGGAACGGCGTTAAAAACCCGAACGGGAGCCAGGCAGATTGCGGCTGATCATACTCCCCTTGCTATCCCTGCTACCACACTTTTCGTTCTAGAGGAGGAATGAGGGTGGAAAAATAAGTGCAAAAATGCTAAATTGAGTGGGCTCCTGATTAGAGAATATCCGGTGGGCGGTTAGCTCAGCTGGGAGAGCGCGGCGTTCGCATCGCTGAGGTCGGGGGTTCGAGTCCCCTACCGTCCACCACTTTTTTTCCCCGAGGGATAGATCAAGGATTCGATGATCGAAAAGGAAATCTGGGTATTAGCGGGCACGGCGGCGACGCTCGGTTTCGTCCACACCGTCATCGGCCCCGACCACTATCTTCCTTTTATCGTCATCAGCCGGGCCAGGCGTTGGTCTCTTCCCAAGACCCTGCTCATTTCCTTTTTCTGCGGACTCGGCCATATCCTGAGTTCGGTCGTTCTCGGGTTCGTTGGGATCGCCTTGGGGATCGCCGTGGGCCGGCTGGAAGGTTTCGAGTCCGTGCGGGGAAATCTGGCGGCCTGGCTCCTCATCAGTTTCGGGTTCGCCTATTTTGTCTGGGGGCTGTGGAGGGCCTTGAAAAAAAGGCCCCACGCCCACGCTCATTCCCACTCTGTAACCGCGGAACATGCCCATACCCACGTCCATCAGTCCGACCATTATCATCTCCATGGTCGCCGGGCCAAGACGTCCCTCACCCCCTGGATCCTTTTCACGATTTTTATTTTCGGGCCTTGCGAGCCGCTCATCCCTATCGTGATGTACCCAGCGGCCAGGCATAATAACCTCGGTGTCGTCCTCGTTGCCGCCGCTTTTGGTCTGACCACGATCGCCACCATGCTCACCCTGATCGCCCTCTCTTCCTGGGGACTGAGCTTCGTGTCGCTCGGCAAGCTGGAGCGCTATGTCCACGCCCTGGCCGGAGCGATGATCTTGGTCTCCGGCATCAGCGTTCAATTCCTGGGCCTTTAGGCTGTTTGGATTTTTATCGGGCGGAGCGGTCCGGAGTCGGCCTCCGTACGCGGCCTGGAGGAATTGGGAGAGACCTGGGACGATGAAGTTCGTAGTCGATTGCATGCTGGGGAAGCTGGCCAAATGGCTGAAGATCCTCGGTTTTGACACCGTCTACATGAACAAGGCCGAGGACCGGGAGCTTCTATCAATCGCCCGGTGTCAACAACGCACTCTTCTGACGAAGGATCATGGGCTGCTCCAGGCAGCTAAAAACGTCCGCTCTCTTTTCATCGAAAGCGACGACTGGGCAGAGCAGCTTGTTCAAGTCCTCGACAACTACAAACTGGGTGACTCCGTCCGGCCGCACTCCCGCTGTCTTGGCTGCAATGTCAAACTCAAGATCATTCCGAAAAAGACGGCCAGGAACCTGGTGACGCCGTTCGTCCTGGAAAAGGCCTCCTCTTTCGCCATCTGCCCCTCCTGCGAGCGGATCTACTGGCCGGGGACTCATTTTCAAAGCATGGATGCGAAGATCAGAGGAATCCTGCGAAAAGCCAGGGCTCGAAGACAATCCAGGCAGAGAAAAAAAGACGATCCGGGCCGATCATCGAAAAAGGCCTGAGTTTCGTATAATATAGAGAGGATATTAAAGAGAAAGGAGGGATCATGCTTGTCACCACGACTCCTCAGATCGAGGGAAAGAAGATCATGGCCTATCTCGGGGTCGTCAGCGGCGAGGCGATTATGGGCGCCGACCTCTTTAAGGACCTTTTCGCGAGCATCCGCAACATCGTCGGCGGCCGGGCGGCCGCGTATGAGAACGAGCTAAGGCGGGCCAAGGACATCGCCCTTACCGAGATGGCCGATAATGCTCAGGCCCTCGGGGCCAACGCGGTCGTCGGTGTCGACTTGGATTACGAGACGCTCGGCCAAGGAGGGAACATGCTCATGGTCAGCGCCAGCGGCACCGCAGTTAAGTACGAACAATGAGGAGGGATACGGATGGATAAACATGTCCAACTCATCGGCATCCTCTGGATCGTCTATGGCGTCATGGGGCTCCTGTTCGCTTTCTTAGCTTTTCTGGTGCTTTTCGGAGTGTCGTTCGTCCCTGACATGGGCGATATCGCACCCGGGATCCTGAGACTCATCGCCTGGGTGTCCAGCCTGTTTTTCCTGGCCCTGGCCCTGCCCCAGATCATCGCCGGTCTGGGTCTGCTGAAGCGGAAGGAATGGGCCAGAATCCTGACCCTGATCGTTTCTTTCTTCCACCTGGTCAGCATCCCCCTGGGGACGGCCCTTGGTGTTTACTCGTTCATCATTCTGCTCAAGCCGGAAGCGCTGAAACTCTTCAATCCGACTTCTTAAGAAACAGCCCGCAGTCTGCTTTCGGGACTC
>CAYOZW010000183.1:3901-6821 GCA_964408495.1 uncultured Eubacteriales bacterium | reverse complement strand
ATGAAGATGAGAAACCTCTTGAGCAGGTCTTCGAACAGGTAGGCCCGGAAATTCCCCACGTGGGCGAAGTCGTAGACCGTGGGTCCGCAGGTATAGATTTTGACCTCGCCGGGGACGATGGAGGTGAAAGCCTCCTTCCGGCCCGTCATGGTGTTAAAAAATTGGATCATGGCAGGATAATAATCAGAACGTCCAGCGGAGTCAACTTTTCTCACGGCCAGGAAGCATTCCCTCAGATGAGGTTGTTTTCATGAGGGGCAGGAGGCCGCCCGTAAGCCCCCGTAGCGGAGGGGGGACCCATCGTCCCGATGGGGGGAACCGACGGGACTGGTTCCCCGGGGTGCGGGGGCTAAGGGCGGCCTCCTGCTCCGAATGGAATCGTACAAACGGAGTGGCTTCCCTCACGGCAGGACAAGTTGACCGGATCGTCCGATTTGTGCCATAATTCTAGGCTCTCGAGGACGACAATTTTGAGCAATAAGATAGCCCTCGGCATCCGCCGGGAAGACAAAAATCCTTGGGAACGCCGCGTCCCCCTTATCCCTGTTCACGTCCGGGAACTGATCAGGGATCTTCCCCTGGATATCCACATCCAGCCGTCCCCGATCCGGATCTTTGCCGATGAGGACTACCGCCGGGAAGGGGCGACCATATCGGAGGACCTTTCGCCCTGCGCTATCGTCCTGGCCGTGAAGGAGATCCCGGAGGCGTTCTTCCGTGACGAAACCGTTTATCTTTTCTTCTCCCATACGATCAAAGGGCAGCCTCACAACATGCCCCTGCTGAAGCGCATGATGGAGTGCCGCGCGACCTTGATCGACTATGAGAGAATCGTGGATGACAAGGGGCGCCGCCTGGTCTTCTTCGGCCGGCAGGCCGGCCAGGCCGGCATGATCGATACGCTTTGGGCCCTGGGGCAGCGCCTCGATCAGGAGGGCATCACGAATCCCTTCGCCGATATCCGCCAGACCATCCACTACGCCTCCCTGGTCGAGGCCAAGGAGGCCATCCAGAAGGTCGGCTGGACGGTCTACAATCATGGACTGGATCCCTCTCTGGTTCCCCTGGTCTTTGGATTCACCGGCTACGGCCATGTTTCCCGGGGAGCCCAGGAGATCTTCGGCCTCCTTCCGTTCGAAGAAATCGCTCCCGGTGAGGTCGAGTCATTGTTCAAGAAGAAGGGCTTTTCCGAGAAAAAGGCTTACAAAACGGTCTTCAAAGAAGAGGACCTGGTCGTGCCCAGGCCAGGCCGCCCGGGGTTCGACCTCCAGGATTATTACCGGAATCCCCAGAACTACCTGCCGGTGTTGAACCGTTACCTTCCGTTCCTGACGGTCCTTGTCAACGCCATCTACTGGGCTCCCCAGTACCCCCGATTTGTGCCCAAGAATGAGCTGAAAAAATTGTGGCGCAGCCCGGGCCGGCCGCGCCTCCGGGTAATCGGGGACATTTCCTGTGACGTCAACGGGAGCGTGGAATGCACCGTCAGATGCACCGACCCGTCTCACCCCGTTTTTACCTATGACCTGGAAAAAGACGAGGCGGTCACCGGGTTTTCGGGCCAGGGTCCAACGGTCATGGCCGTGGACAACCTCCCCGCCGAGATCTCCCTCGAATCGTCTATCTTTTTCAGCCAGATCCTGAAATCCTTCATCCCGGCCCTGATCGGCGCGGATTTCCGGAAAGATTTTGTCCGCTGCCATCTGCCGGCTCCCCTGAAGAATGCGGTCATACTATACCGTGGGGCCTTCACTCCGGATTATGAATACATGAGCGAATTCATCTCTCCAAACAAAAGGAGTCATCCATGAAAAAAGTCTTGATATTGGGTGCGGGCCTGGTGGCTAAACCTCTGGTCAGGTATCTACTCGATCAACCCGACCTCCAGGTCGAGGTGGCCAGCCGGACGGTGAGCAAAGCGGAAAAGCTCGTCGACCGTCATCCTCGCGGCGTAGCCAAAGAGCTCAACCTGAAGAGCGAAGCGGCGTTGAAAGACGAGGTGGTCAAGGCCGATGTGGTCATCAGCATGGTTCCCTATGCCTTCCACCCAAAAGTGGCTGAGCTCTGCATCGGCCACAAGAAGCATATGGTCACCACCTCCTATGTCGGCGATGCCATGAAGACGTTGGATCAGGAGGCCCGAAAAGCGGGCATTCTCATCCTCAACGAACTGGGCCTCGACCCCGGTATCGATCATATGGAAGCGATGCGGGTGATCCATGAGATTCACGATAAGGGAGGCAAGCTTCTCAGCTTCATTTCTTTTTGCGGCGGCCTGCCCGCGCCGGAGGCCAATACCAATCCTTTCGGCTATAAGTTCTCGTGGAGCCCGACGGGGGTCTTGCTGGCGGGCAAAAACTCCGCCCAGTACCTCCAGGACGGCCGGGAGGTTTTGATCCCGGCGGAGCAACTCTTCGAGAGTTACACTCTTCGTGCCATCGAGGGGCTGGGCGTCTTTGAAGGCTATCCCAACCGGAACTCGTTGCCCTACATCGAGCTCTACGGAGTCCCCGAGACCAAGACGATGCTCCGCGGCACCCTGCGCAACATCGGCTGGTGCGAGACCGTCCGAACGATGGTCCGGCTCGGCCTTTTGGATCAGGACGAGAAGGATTGGACGGGCTTGACCTTCGCGGGATTTTCCCGCAAACTCCTGGTCACCCAGGCCGAGGACATTAAGAAAGAAATATCGGAGCGGCTCGGCATCCCCGCCGGCTTGGCCATCCTCCGCCGGCTGGAGTGGCTGGGCCTGTTCAGCGATGAGCCCCTGCCGCTCCAGAAGGGATCGGCTCTGGATATCATCGGTGCCCGGATGACCCAGAAGCTTGCTTATTCGCCCGGCGAGAGGGATATGATCGTCCTCCAGCACGAGTTCCTAATCGAGCACAAGGATAGGACGAAACGGGTCTTCTCGACCCTC
>CAYOZW010000183.1:0-3891 GCA_964408495.1 uncultured Eubacteriales bacterium | reverse complement strand
CTTCCTACCCCGGCTCCGGGCAAGAGCGGGTTATCTCCACGCTGATCGACTTCGGCATCCCCGGCGGGGATTCCTCGATGGCCCGGACGGTCGGCCTCCCGGCCGCTATCGGCACCAAACTCATCATCGGGGGGAAGATCAAAGAGACCGGTGTTCACATTCCGATCAGCCCGCAGATTTACCTGCCGATCCTGGCCGAGTTGAAGACGCTCAATATCGCCTTCAAAGAGAGAAGGGAAAAGCTTTAGGATTTCACTCCGCTCGACCGCGCTCTGAGACAGCCGAATCCGCCTCTTTCCGGCGGTCCGGCCGGAGGGGGCGGGGTGAGGAGGTTCGTATGGTCAGAAAACCTGCCGTGGCCGGGTATTTCTATCCGCGAAAGGCCGCTTCTCTGCGGGCGCTCCTCGAAAAGATGGTGGACCCGCAGGCGAAAAAAGAAAAGGCCCGGGGGGTCGTCTCTCCGCACGCCGGGTTTTCCTATTCCGGTTTTGTAGCCGGGGCTGTCTATTCCTCGGTGGTGCTCCCTGAGCACTTCTTGATCCTTGGTCCGAGCCATCGAGGCCAACGGTCCCTTTTCGGGATTATGATCGAAGGATCCTGGGAAACACCCCTGGGAGAGGTGCCCATCGATACTGCTCTTGCCGAAGCCCTGCTCCGGAGTTCCCCCCTCATTCAGGAGGAAGAAGCGGCTCATGGGGAGGAGCACTCCCTAGAGGTTCAGTTGCCCTTTCTCCAGTATTTGAGGTCCTCTGGATTCTCATTCGTCCCTGTCTCCGTCTCTCCTGCGGCAGATTTTGGTTCCCTCGAAGAATTGGGAAACGCACTGGAGGCGGCTATCCGCGAAGTCGGGAGGGATGTCCTCATAGTGGCCTCGACAGATATGAGTCATTATGTCAGCCAGGAGAAGGCCAGGGAAAAGGATTTCCTGGCCATCGAGCGGATCCAGGCTCTGGACGCCCGCGGGCTCTATGATATCGTCCAGGCCCGGGCCATCAGCATGTGCGGCTTCCAGCCGACAACGGCGGCTATCCTGGCCGCCAAGGGACTTGGCGCCAGTCGTGCCGACCTCGTTCGTTACATGACTTCGGGCGATACCTCCGGTGATTACCATCAAGTGGTCGGCTATGCCGGGCTCCGGCTCATCTGATTGAATTTTTGCTCCCATAGTGCTATAAAAAATCCTCAAGGTCTAATGTCCCGAAACTATATCCTGCGAGAAAAAGACAGAGTCGTTCTGAACGTCATCGTCGAGACCTACCTGAAATCTGGCCAGCCGGTAAGCTCCGGCGCCGTTGTCATGAAGAGGGTTCTTCCGGATTCTCCAGCGACCATTCGCAACATCATGGCCAAGCTCGAAGAGATGGAGTACCTTTCTCAACCCCACACTTCAGCGGGTCGCATCCCGACAGACAAAGGATTGAGGTTCTATGTCAACAGCCTCTTTGACGAGACTGTCTTCGCTGACCAGCCGTCTCCGCTCGAATCTCCACCACTGGGTTTGGAGAAAGAGGATTTCGGCTCGTTTTTTACCCGGGTCACCAAGCTGCTCGCCGAGCAATCTGACAATCTCGGGTTCGTGATCTCTCCCCGCATCTCCAAGATGAACTTTCAGCACCTCCGGTTGATCAAGGTTTCCGAAGAGAAGGTCATGATCATCCTGATGGCCACCTTCAACCTTGTCCTGACCGAGATCGTCGAGTGTCATCACTATTTCACCCAGCTCGAGCTGGACAAGGCCTCTCAGTACTTGAACCAGCATTTCCGGGGCAAGAACCTGTCGGCTGTCCGTGACTACCTGATCAAGGAATTGCCCAGCTATAAGCGGACCTATGAGAGCGAATTGAACAAACTGACGGCTCTGTTTCGGGACTATATCGACCAGGAAGAGAGCCGGAGCCAGATCTATCTCCAGGGAACATCCCGGCTGCTCGACAAAGCCGAGTTCTTCAATATGGACCGATTGAAGGGGCTCTTCCAGAATCTGGAGGAGAAGGTGAAGCTGGCCAAGCTGCTTTCCGATATCATCAGCCTGGACCGCGTGAAGGTCTTGATCGGTGCGGAATCCCATATCCCCGACATCTCGGATTGTGCCCTGGTCCTTTCCCATTACGGGTATAATGACCAGGTCCTGGGGACGCTCGGGATCATCGGTCCGAAGCGGATCCCCTACAGGAGGATCATTCCCCTGGTCGACCGGGTGGCCCAGAAGCTCAGCCGGACGATCAGCAGAAACCAATCGTGAGGTTCACTATGCCCGCAGACGATTATGAAGAGAAAAAAAAAGAGGAAGAGGAAAACCAGCCTTCTGGGGAGAATGAAAGTCTGACCGAGTCCGGCGACGAGGTCGAATACGAACCCATCAGCGAAGAGGAGCCGGCTCCCGAGAGCCATGGGAAAGCCGGTCATAAGCCTCCGAGCCATGAGGACAAAGGGATCAAGAACAAGCTCAAGAAAAGGGATGCCGAGCTCAAATCGATCAAGAAAGAGCACGATGAGCTTAAGGACAAATATCTGAGGAAGCTAGCCGAGATAGAGAACATGCGCAAGCGGTTTGACCGGGAGCGCGTGGAGTACCAACAGTATGCCCTGAGCGAGGTTCTCCGGGAACTGCTCCTCGTTCTGGACAATTTCGAGAGAGCCCTAAGAATCCAGGATCAGGCGGATGGAAAGAGCTTGCAGGAAGGCGTCGAAATGATCTACCGCCAGTACCTGGACCTGCTGAAAAAGCAAGGCGTCCGGCCGATTGAAGATAGCGACCGGAGGTTCGATCCTGCCGTCCACCAGGCCGTCCTCACAGAGGAGTCAGAAACGATTGAAGAGCCGGAGGTGGCTGAAGTGCTCCAGCGCGGCTTCTGGCTTCAAGACAGGCTGCTCCGGCCGGCCATGGTGAAAGTCCTGGTCCCCAAAAAGAAAGAAGAGGAAAAATGAGCAAGGTTATCGGTATCGACCTGGGGACGACCTTTTCCTGCATCGCCCATTTGGAGGGGGAAAAACCTGTCGTTATCCCTAGCTTGGAAGGTCAGACGACGACTCCGTCGGTAGTCAGCTTTACCACATCCGGAGAGCGCTTGGTGGGCAACCTCGCCCTTCGCCAGGCCATCACCAACCCGGAGAAAACCGTTTTCGCGGTCAAGCGGCTCATCGGGAGAAAGTACGATTCCCCCGAGATCGCCGCCGCTCTGGCCAAAATGCCCTATCGGCTCGGCACCGCCCCGAACGGCGATGTCATCGTGATCATCGATTCCTTGGAGATCAGCCCGCAGGAGATCTCGGGCATGATCCTGACCTATCTCAGGCAGTGCGCTGAGTCCTTTTTTGGCGAACCCGTCGGGGAGGCCGTTATCACGGTCCCGGCCCATTTCAACGATCATCAGCGGCAGGCCACCAAGGATGCCGCCAAGATCGCCGGCCTGGAGGTCCTCCGGGTCATCAACGAACCGACGGCGGCCAGCCTAGCCTACGGGCTCGATTCCCGAACGAATGGGACCGTAGTCGTTTTCGATCTGGGGGGAGGGACTTTCGACATCACCATCCTGGAGATCCAGGAAGGCGTTTTTCACGTCTTGGCCACGAATGGGGATTGCTATCTCGGGGGAGAGGACTTCGACAACCGCATCGTCGACTGGTTGATTGAGGGCTTCAGAAAAGAACACGGCATCGACCTGTCCAAGGACAAGCTCGCGTTGCAGCGGATCAAAGAGGCCTCCGAGCGGGTCAAACGGGATCTCTCTTTCACCCTGGAAAGCGATATCAATTTGCCTTTCATCAGTGCGACCGGCGGCGGGTCCAAACATATCAACAAGAGGCTGACTCGGCGTGGGCTCGAGGACTTGACCGGGGACTTGGTTAAAAAGACGATCCCTCTTGTCGAGCAAGCCCTGGCCGATGCGA
>CAYOZW010000182.1:0-6834 GCA_964408495.1 uncultured Eubacteriales bacterium | reverse complement strand
CAACAAAACTAGATCTTCTCCCGAGCGGTCACTGGATGGAGCGTCTGACCTTTCGTCGATTTGCGTTTCACAATTCATTCCCAGGGGTGTAAAATCGAACCTTCTGTTTTGAATATCCGTATTAGTGAATGGACTTATGCCAAACCAAATCTTTGCCTGCCGTCAGGGCAGCGCAGAAAAAAAGCGCAAAGGAGGCGTCCCTTGAAACGATTCTTTTTTTCACTTCTGGCGATACTGACCCTCGTCCCTCTTTCTGCCTCATCAAAAGACATGCCGATCCTGGCCCAGAAGCCCGCGCTCGGCGCGTCCCACATCGTCTTCGTCTATGCCGGCGACCTCTGGGAGGTCCCGCGCGACGGCGGAGCCGCCCGGAGGCTGACCACGGGACCCGGGATGGAGACCAATCCGGTCTTTTCCCCCGACGGGGCCTGGATCGCCTTCACCGGCGAATATGACGGCAATGTGGACGTCTTCATAATGCCTGCGGAGGGCGGACAACCCCGGAGGCTGACCTGGCATCCCGCCGCGGATATCGTCCTGGGCTGGACTCCGGACGGGAAAGCCGTCCTCTTCACCTCCGGCCGCACGGCCTACTCCAGGTTCAGCGAGCTCTTCACGGTGAGTGTGGAGGGCGGGCTTCCTGAACGGCTGCCCCTTCCCATGGGATATGAGGGAAGCTTTTCTCCAGATGGAAAGAGAATCGCCTATGTCCCGCTGCGGCGGGCCTTCAACGTCTGGAAGCGCTACCGGGGAGGCACGGCCACCCCAATCTGGGTCGGTAACCTCGCCGATTCCAGCATCGTCAAGATCCCGCGGACGGATTCCAACGATTATGAGCCCATGTGGGTTGGGGACAAGGTCTATTTCCTCTCCGACAGGGAGGGCCCCGTCACCCTTTTTTCATATGACGTCAAGACACAGAAAGTGGCCGGAGCGCTGAAAAACGACGGTCTGGACCTCAAATCGGCCTCGGCCGGGCCTGGGGCGATCGTTTACGAACAATTCGGCTCCCTCCATCTCTTTGATCCTGCTTCTGGGAAGACGATTCCAATCCCCATATCCATCTCCGGCGATATGCTCGAAGTGCGGGATAAATTCGTGAACGTCGGGGATGATCTGTCTTCGCCAAGTCTTTCCCCCAACGCCGCCCGGGCCGCTTTCGAGGCCCGTGGCGAGATCATCACGGTCCCGGCCGAAAAGGGCGATTTCCGGAACCTCACCAATACGCCGGGAGCCATGGAGCGCTATCCTGCCTGGTCTCCAGACGGACAGAAGATTGCCTATTTCTCCGATGAATCGGGCGAATACATGCTCCACATCCAGGACCAGAAGGGAGGCGGGGAGGTGGCTCGCATCACTTTGGAAAAGAATCCTTCCTTCTACTTTGCTCCCCTCTGGTCACCTGACAACAAGAAAATCGCCTACGCGGATTGTCATCTCAACCTCTGGTATGTGGACATCAAGAACAAAAAGCCGGTCAAAGTGGACAAGGACCGCTTCTACGGCGGCGCTACGGGCCGTGCTCCCAACTGGTCGCCCGACTCCAAGTGGCTGGCCTACTCCAAGCGCCTGCCCAACTACCTGGGGGCGATCTTCCTCTATTCCCTGGAGAGCGGGGAGAGTTCCCAGATAACCGACGGGATGAGCGATGCCCGCCTGCCCGTGTTCGACCCGGGAGGAAAATACCTCTATTTCACGGCCAGCACCGATTCGGGCGCTTCTCTCCAGCCGGACATCCACAGCATCTTCAGGGATGCGACCAGCTCGGTGTACATGGCTGTGCTCGATCAATCGGAACCCACCCCCTTCCTCCCGGAAAGTGATGAAGAGAAGGCCGAGGACGCCTCCAAGAAAGAACCTGAAAAGCCGGAGAAGAAGCAAGCGGAGAAGGGAGAAAAAACAGATACCCCGACTGCGGACAAGCCAAATAAAAATGACAAACCGGACAAAGAGGTTAGGGTCAAGATCGACCTCGCAGGCATCCTCCAGCGCATCCTGGCCATACCCATGCCGGCCCGGGGTTATATCGATCTCCAATGCGGCGAGTCCGGGACTCTCCTGGCCGTCGCCCCGGAGGCTCCGCTGCCGGGGTCATTTTTCCCTCAGGGCGCCGTGGTTCATCGGTTTGACCTCAAGGAACGCCGGGCCGATGTGGTCGTCAGCGGGATCAACGCTTTTGAGATGGCCCGTAACGGGAAAAAATATCTCTACAGCCAAAGGGGCCGCTGGTCCATCGGGACTCTCAAGCCGATGCCTCCCGCCGGCGCCCCCTCGCCTCCGCCTTCGGCCGGCGGGGGTTCCGACAAGTCCATGCCGACGCAGAATATAGAGATTAAGGTGACGCCCCGCGAGGAATGGCGCCAGATGTACCGGGAGGTTTGGAGGGTCGAGCGGGAATTTTTCTACGACCCGAACCTCCACGGCCTGGACCTGGAAACGGCGGAGAAGAAATACGCCCCATTCTTGGAGGCCGTCGCCTCGAGAGCGGACCTGAACTATCTCTTCGCCGAAATGCTGGGCGAGATGACGGTGGGCCATCTTGGCGTCGGAGGGGGGGACATACCCCGGGCGGACCGGGTTCCCACCGGTCTCTTAGGGGCGGATTATATCGTTGAGAACGGCCGCTATCGCTTCGCCCGGGTTTACAGCGGCGAGAACTGGAATCCCCAGTTCCAGGCTCCCTTGACTCAGCCCGGGGTGAACGTCAAAAGCGGCGAGTACCTGCTGGCCGTCGATGGCCGGGAGATCGCCGGAACAGACAATATCTACAAATTCTTCGAAGCGAAAACGGGAAAACAAGTGGTCCTGACCGTTGGCCCGGAGCCGAAAACAGAGGGCAGCCGGGAGGTGACGGTCGTTCCCATCGGCAGCGAAACGTCGCTCCGCAATTTCTCCTGGATCGAGGACAACCGCCGCTATGTGGACCGGGTCACCAAGGGAAAGGTGGCCTATGTTTATATGCCCGATACGGCGTTTGGCGGGTATACCTATTTCAACCGCTATTTCTATGCCCAGGTCGGGCGGGAAGGTCTCATCGTCGACGAGCGTTTCAACGCAGGCGGTATGCTGGCGACCGACATCATCGAGCGTTTCGGGCGCAAGCTCATGAGCCTCGTCGCCACCCGCGACGGAGAAGACGAGGTCCAGCCCCAGGGGGCCATTTTCGGGCCCAAGGTTATGCTGATCAACGAGTTTGCGGGATCAGGAGGGGATGCGATGCCCTGGTACTTCAAGCGGGCCAAGGTCGGTCCCTTGGTCGGTAAGCGCACCTGGGGCGGGCTGGTCGGCCGCGCCGGAGCCCCCCAGCTTATGGATGGGGGGTACGCATCAGCCCCGAGCTCGGGCGTCTGGAGCCCGGACGGGCATTGGATCGCCGAGAACGTCGGCGTTCCTCCTGATGTGGAAGTGGAGCTCGATCCAGCGCTTGTGCGGCAGGGAAAAGACCCTCAACTGGACAAAGCTATCGCGATTGTCCTCGATGAACTGGCCAAGAATCCTCTGGCCAAGCCGAAGCGTCCGGCCTATCCGGATTACCATAAGAAAAGGTGAGCCAGGGGAGGCATAAGACCGGATAAGTTCCCGGCAGTTTTTGCCCTGAGCTTGTTGGGGGCTTTCTGCCCTCCGTTCCGCTGTTCTCAACACGGCTTGACAGGCCTGAGGAGCGCGTTTTATGATTTCGGCGATGCGATGAGGCCAGCCCGACGCTTCAACAATCATTTGGCTTGCGGTTCAGAAAAGGAGTTTCCAAGGTCATGGATTCCATGATTGCATTCTGCGGATTGGACTGCCAGACTTGCCCCATCCACTTGGCCACCATAGAGCCGGACCGAACTCAGCGGCAAAAGTTGAGGGTCGAAATCGCTCGCGATGCAGTGACAATATCTCGTCCATCGAACTCGGCCGAATATTTTTGACTTAAGATGAGAAAAGGAGACGATATGAAAATGACTCAAAGATTGAGCCTGCGCCACGCATGCCTGTGGTTGTTTGCAATCGGGTTATTGGCGCTGGCTGCTCAGCCGGGCCTGGTGGCCCAGGACAAGGAGATCACCGCGAAGCTCAAGGGCTTCGACGCCTACATAACGAAGATCCTTAAGGACTGGAATGCGCCCGGCGTCGGCGTGGGGATTGTGGCCGGGGACAAGCTCGTCTTCGCCAAAGGATACGGCTATCGGGATTATGAGAAAAAGCTGGCCTTCACACCCGCAACGCTGTGCCAGATCGCTTCCAACACGAAACTCTTCACCGCGGCGGCCGCAGGATTCCTGGTGGAGGAGGGGAAACTGACCTGGGACAAGCCCGTCCGCGATTCGGTCCCGTCCATCCAATTCTATAACGACGAGCTCAACAACACGGTCACTCTTCGGGATATGCTCGCCCATCGCACGGGGATAACTCGGCACGATTCGATCTGGTTCAAGTCGGACTTCACCCGTTTGGAGCTCTACGAGCGGATCAAATATCTGGAGCCCCGGGAGCCGATCCGGCAGACCTTTCTCTACAACAATTTGATGTATGCCGCTGTGGGATATCTCATTGAGCTCCAATCCGGCAAAACTTGGGAAGAATTTGTTCGAGAGAAGATTTTCTCCCCCCTCCAGATGACAAGCACCGCTTACTCTATCGCGGACATGCTCAAACAGCCTGACTACGGAGTGCCCTACACGGAGAGACGTGACAACTTCGAACTCTACAAGATTCCTTACTACGAGGATATAGCGGGCGTCGCGCCCTGCGGGGCCATCATTTCCAACATCCAGGACATTTCCCACTGGCTCATCGCCCTAATGAATGACGGGAAATATGCAGGCCAACAGGTCGTTCCAGCAGATGTCCTTAAAGCGACGCTGGAGCCGGCCATCGCGCTCCCCAACACGATGGCGGAGACGCGGGGCTACTGGGAACTCCTGAATTCCGCCTATGGCATGGGCCGCGAGACGACCTCCTATCGGGGCCACCTCCTCACCTTCCATGGCGGTGACCTCCCCGGATTCCATAGCCAGATTTCCTTTATGCCCCGCGAGCGTATCGGAGTGATCGTCCTGGTGATTGGAAACCATTGTGCCAGCCTTTATAACACGATCAGCTATAATGTGTACGAGCGCCTGCTTGGCCTAGACCAGACTCCCTGGAGCGAACGCTTGCTGGAGCTGAGGTTGAAAGGAAAGAAGGCAGGGACTGAGGCTCGGGCCAAGGCCGGAGCAGATCGCATCCCGAATACCAAGCCTTCCCACCCGCTCTCCGATTATGTCGGAGAGTATGAGCATCCCGCCTACGGCGTCTTAAAGATCGGATTCGAAGACGGACAGCTTCAGTTCGATTTTCATAAAATTCAGTTCCCGCTAACCCATTTTCACTTCGAGCGTTTCGATACACCCGATGACGAGCTCTACGGAAAATGGTCGGTGAATTTCCAAACCAACCCCCAGGGCGACGTCGACAAAGCTGTCATGTCCCTTGACGAAGCGGAAGCCCTCTTCACCCGCAAACCCGAAGCTCTCGAGCCTGCGTTGCTCAGGAAGCTCGCTGGGACCTATGAGACTCCGACCGGCTTCAAGTTTCAGGTCGCCTTGAAGGAGGAAAACATCCTTTATCTGGCATTTCCGGGTCAGCCTGCGGAAGAGTTGATTCACTACAAGGGGCTCAAGTTCCGGCTCAAGGAGTTTTCCGACGTGGTCTTCGAGTTCGTCATCGAAAACGGCGAGGTCAAAGCCCTGAAACAGAGGGATCCCTCCGGAGAAAACGTCTTTACAAGAAGATAGCGGACGCCCTCCGAGACAAGAGAGCAGGGGGACGGGCCGACCGCTTGCGTCCCGTCATATCATTCATGAGGATGGGACGAGACAAGAGACCATGGAGGTGCGATGACCGCTCGAAAATTCCTGGGAAGGGTCCTCCTCTTGATTCCTCTGGCTGCCGGCCTTCAGCCGGCCAGGAATTGGATGGTGCCGGCCGACGACGGAAAACCTAGGATTCTCTGCATCGGAGCCCACCCTGACGACGCCGAGTCCGGAGCGGCCGGGACGGCAGCGCTCTGGATCGCTCAAGGATGTCATGTCAAATTCGTCGCCGTCACCAACGGAGACATCGGTCACTGGAGGGAATCCGGCCCGGAGCTTGCCCGGCGCCGCCGAGCCGAGGTCGAGCACGGGGCCAAACTCATCGGCTACGATTTTGAAATCCTCGGCAACCACGACGGCGAGCTTCAACCGACGCTCGAGAACCGCAAAACGATCACCCGCCTGATCAGGGAGTGGAAGGCCGACGTGGTCATCACCCACCGTCCCAACGACTATCACCCCGATCATCGTTATACAAGCATCCTCGTCCAGGACTCGGCCTACATGGTCACCGTGCCCAAGTTCTGCCCCGATGTCCCGGCCCTGAAGGAAAATCCCGTTTTTCTCTATTTTTCCGACCGCTTCCAAAAGCCCTATCCGTTCCAGCCCGACATCGCCGTCGCCATCGATTCGGTTATGGATAAGAAGCTCGATGTCCTTTTGGGCATGGTCTCCCAGTTCTACGAAGGCGGGGTCTCCGGCTCTCCGGAGCTTCTCTCAGGCGACCCGGAATGGCAAAAGGCCCGCTGGCAGGCCGTCCGGGAACGTTTCACGAACCGACAGCTCGAGATCACCTCCCGCTGCCGGAAGAGTCTCGAGCAATGGTACGGGACAAAGCGGGCGGCCGAGATCGTCTACGCCGAGGCGTTCGAGATCAGCGAGTATGGCCGGCATCCGGACAAGCCCGAGCTCAAGAGGCTGTTCCCTTTTTTTGATTAAAAGACTGCCTTTTTTATCCCGCATCCGGCCGACCCGGATGACCATAAGAAATAGG
>CAYOZW010000181.1:0-6836 GCA_964408495.1 uncultured Eubacteriales bacterium | reverse complement strand
GAAAATAGGACCGTCCCCTTTTTTCTATAATTGCGGGTGCCGGCGGTGAAAGTCCGTCGCATCCTGAAAAGCCTTGGCGACGCAAATCAAATTCGCTTCGCCGAAGAGCTGGCCGATAAAAGTGATCGTCGCCGGCTTCCCGCCGACGAACCCGCAGGGGATGATCAACGCCGGATGCCCTGTGTAGTTGGTCTGCCAGCCGTCCGGCCAGGTGATCTCGGCATAGAGGTCGACGTCGCGCATCGCCCGCGCCATCTTCTCGATCAGGACGCTCCTGTACCTGGACGCATGAAGGTACTCGACCGCCGGGATAAACCGGGACCGCCGGTGCCGGTCGGGCCAACGCGAGTTCGGGACGAGGTCATCCTGCGCCCCCCGGGTGAAGTCGTCATGGGCGGCGGCCGCCTCGGCAAACGCGGCCATCCTCTCCCCCGACTGGGGCATCGAAATCTCCAAGGGGATGAGCTCGGCCCCCAGCTTCCTCAGGACATCCAGCGCCTTGAGGCGCTCGCCGCAGACGGCCTTATAGAACTCCGCATCGTCCTCCCCTTCCAGCTCTTTCTCGTTGTAAGCGTTGAACCCGATGCGCAGCTTCCGGAAATCGCGCCTGTAATCCCAATTGAAAGGAGCATCGATGATGCTGTTGTCCCGGCCGTCCGGGCCCATGATCGCCCGGAGCACGAGCGCACAGTCCTCGGCCGTCCGGCAGATGGGCGCGACTTTGTCCATGCTCCAGCTCATCGGCATGGCGCCGTACCGGCTGACCCGTCCATAGGTCGGGCGAAGGCCAGTCACTCCGCAGATAGCGCAAGGGGTGATCATCGACCCGTAGGTCTCTGTCCCGACAGCGAACCCGACGCATCCCGCCACGGTCGCGGCCGCCGGTCCCGCCGAGCTTCCGCCGGACGACGTCTGCGGGTCCCACGGGTTCTTGGTCGTTCCGCCGAACCATTCATCACCCGTCGCCAGCCTGCCCATGGAGAGCTTCGCCAGCAGCACCGCCCCCGCTTCCTCCAGCTTCTCCACCACGGTCGCGTCCCGGTCGATGACCCTATCCCGGAAGGGTTCCGCCCCCCAGGTTGTCGGGTACCCTTTGACCGAGAATGAATCCTTCATCCCATAAGGGATGCCGTGCAGCGGCCCGCGGTACTTCCCGCCGACGATCTCCTCGTCGGCCCTTTTTGCCTGACGGAGCGCCAGTTCCTCGGTCAAATTGATGACGAAGCGGAGCTTCGGGTTGTACCTCTTCAGCCGCTCGAGATACATCTTAGTAAGGTCCATCGAGGAGACCTGACGTGTCTCGATCAACACGGCCAGTTCGATGACCGAAAGGAACGCCGCCTCCCCGATCGACGCCGGCCTCCTGACATCCGGCCGGCTGCAGGCAAAGAGCAGCCGCTCAGTCGGTAGGACAGCTCCGGCCGGAACGGGGTTAAAGACCATCGCCGGGAAGACCGTCTCATCCATCCCGGCCGCGCGCAGTTCCTTGTAGGCTTCGAGGTTCTCGCTGATCGTCCCAGCTATCCTGCGCCGCTCCTCTGGTGTGAATTCGATCCCGATGAGCTTTTCCGCCTCGGCGATCGTCTCCTCCGTTATTTTGCCCGCGCTTTCCGGAGCTGCGCCCTTCACCCCGGCCGCCGGGATTGCAGAGGCCAGCCCCAACGCTGCGAAATGCTCCAGAAAACGCCTCCGGTTGTACGATTGGTACCGTTCGCTAGATTTCATTATGGTTCCTCTTCAAGTGAAATTGCGAAATTAGTCGAAATTGGTGACAGTACATTCTTTTCCGAATTCCAATGAGCGCCTGGCCTTGTGCATGGAAAATAGGAAAAGAATGTACTGTCACAATTTTAATGTAACCAATTTTAAGAGCCCGCAAAGTTCTCGTTGTGGGACCGGCCGGCCATGTAGACCGTGATTTCTTCCCAGGACCATGGCGCAAAATCATGGCTATCCACGCCGACATCGAGCGACTTACCGAGCGCGGGCAACTGGCCATGGCTGTGCCCGAAGAGATGCCAGGAATCGTAATGGCTCTTGTTCCAGACCCGCAGGCAATAGTGGCAGAGGACAACCGCGTGACCTCCGACGACGATGTCCAGAAGGTCGGCGACATGGAGAAAGCGCGACGCGGATTTCTTCGCCTGCCTCTTGTCATGTCCGCCTCTGATCAGAATGATATCGCCGTTCAGTTGATCAAGGATGGACCCCCAGTCCCCCCAGGCGAAGTCGCCCAGATGATAAACGAGATCGCCCGCGCCCACCCTGCTATTCCACCTCTCGATGAGCGCCGCGTTCATCTCCTCCACGGCCTCAAAGGGGCGTTTACAGAAATGGATGATATTGGCGTGGTTGAAATGCGTATCGGCCGTGAAAAAGAGCTTCTTCACAGCACAACCCTCCACACAGAGCGCGCAGGTACGTCGATGATCAAGCCGTTGAGGACCGTGGGGTCATGTCCGGCACCGACGGAGACGCCCACGCTCTCCCCGATGTTGAAGCAGAATTCCCCCCGCATCACAGAGACCGCCTCATGACTGTGGCCGTGGACGGTCAGCCAGGGATTGCTATCTCGGATAAAATCGGCGATGGCGCGGCTTCCGATGTGGACCCGGCCCCCCAGTGAGAAACCGAAATCGAAGTGCCCGAAGGGAGGGCAGTGGAAAAGATAAACCGTCTTCAGGGGATCGCTCATCCCGGCGAGCGTCTTCATATCGGCGGAGATGTTGTCCGCTCTCTCAGCCGGGTCAAACCGAAAATCGTAGAGCGCCAAGCCGCGCGACCTGTACCCTTCGAGGTTCAGCCGGTGGGCGATGATCGCCGGCTCCACCTCGGCCGGGTCTGTGGGCAGCTCGGGATAGTGCTCGTCATCCCACTTCTCATAATCCTTGAACATGAACGGAGTGATCGGGACGCATGGATAGCCGACCACCGAGTGGATGTCATCAAGAGGATAAGCCCGGTCCGTCGGGACGATCACCTCCGGGAATTCCCGCATCGTCTCTTCAACGATCCGCCAGTCGTCATTCCCGGGGATGGCGAAGACCCGGACTTCCGGCCTCCCGGCCAGCAATATGTCAAAACACTGCCTGACGTTCTCCCGCTGGAAGTCCGGCTTTCCGTTCCTGGCGATATCCCCCGCCAGAAGGATCGTCTTGGCCCCCTCGTCAACGAGCTTCCGGATCTTCTCGAACCGGGATAGGACCCTGTGCAGGTCCGCAAACGCGGCGACAGTCATCAGCCGACCGGTTCAGAACAATCCTTTTAATCCTAAAGAAGCGCTGTACAACGCCCCGACTCCGGACAGATGATAGGCGACCCGAATGGCCTCGGCGATTTCTTCCGGCGTAGCGCCTTCCTTCATGGCGGCCTGAGCCAGAGCCCGGACGCCTCCCTGCGCGCCATGGGCCGCATCAAAAGCCATCGCCATGATCAGCTTGTACTTCTTCGGCAAGGCTCCCTCGGCATAGATAAAGCCGTTCGCCTCCTTCAGATGATCCACGATCTTGGGATCGAGTTTCTCGAGCGTCGACAAAGGATTTTCTTCCATGTTGGCCTCCTATGAATTGATTTTATAGTACTCTCTCTCCCCGCTGCAAAAGAAGAAAAAAATCATATTCCGCTATTCCGCCCGGCGGTTGAAATAAAATGGACAATTCAATATATTCGAACAATCCCGTGTATCGGCCACACTTTCATTGAAATCCGAAGGCTGCATAGAATCAAACATCGATCCGAGAAGAATAAATGAAAAGAGGGAGACCGTGGCCAAGACAAAAACGTGTCTGAAGCGAAGGGACTTTCTATCCAAAGGATTGAAAAATGGGGACGGTCCTATTTTCCGAAACCAGGATCGTGTCCCCTGAACTGTCGAATATTGGTAGCTGGCTCCAAATTCTCTTGAATTCGTGCTTGTCTCCAATTTGGCAAAGAAAATAGGACCGTCCCCATTTTCTTGACATCCTTTCGGAGCATGAATTAAGGTACACTCCTGAGCGGAGGAGAAACCATCATGCCCAGCCTGACAACAAAAAAGAGCGGCTTCTTCTGCAGCTTGAAAATTAGTGACAGGCACCAATTTCAAGAGAACTTGGAGCCAGCCGCCAATCTTCGCTTCTGGCGCAGCTTGGTATTCATTGCCCTGACGTCGGCTGCATTCCTCGGCATGGCTTCTTGCCGAAAAGAGGCGCTGCCGGATACCGAGCGGGTGGGAGTGACAGGCCCCGACAGGACCGTTTTGCCGGTCAATCAAGTCCTCGTCCCGGCCGGCACCCAGATCCCCCTGCCGGGGCTTCGTCCCCAGGCCCTCGCGCTCTCCGCCGACGGCCGGCTCCTTGCGGTCTCGGGAAAAACGAATGAGCTGGTCATCATCAACCCGGAGGCCGGAGAAATCTCCCAGCGCATCGCTCTTCCCGCGGAGGAACAAAACGCGCACTCGCCGGAAACCCCCTCGGACAATATCCTCGCGCCGGACCAGAAAGGCCCGCCCAGCTACACCGGCCTCATCTTCTCGCCCGACGGCGGCCAAGTCTACATGAGCAATGTCAACGGAAGCATCAAGGTCTTCATCGTCGAGCCGGATGGGAATGTCCTCCCCTCTCATTCGATCCCTCTGCCTCCGGCCCAGGCTCCCCGGAGAGAAAATGAGATCCCGGCCGGACTGGCCCTTTCCGCGGACGGCCAAAAGCTCTACGTCTGCGGCAACCTTTCCAACCGACTGTTGGTCATCGACACCCAAACCCACTCAGTGAGCCAAACGTACGATGTGGGTGTCGCCCCCTTCGATGTGGTGCTCGTCAAGAACAAAGCCTACGTCAGCAACTGGGGCGGAGGGCGGCCGGAGCCCGGAGACCTGACCGGCCCGGCCGGACGCGGCACGGTCGTCAAGGTCGATCCCGTCACTTATATCGCCGCTGAGGGCTCGGTCAGCGTCATCAATCTTGCTTCGGGCACAGCCAAAGAAATCCCTGTCCACCTCCACTCTTCCGCGCTCGCCGTGTCCCCCGACAGCCGTTACGTCGTCTGCGCCAACGCGGCCAGTGACAACCTCAGCGTCATCGATGCCGAATCGGATACGGTTGTCGAGACGATCTGGGTCAAGGCCAACCCGGCGGATCTCTTCGGGGCCTCCCCGAATGCCCTCTGTTTTTCGCCCGACGGAAAATATCTCTATGCGGCCAACGGCACCCAGAACGCCATCGCCGTGGTTCGGTTCGACCCCGGGGACCGCGAATCGGCCCTCCTCGGACTCATCCCCGTAGGATGGTTTCCCGGAGCCGCCATTTTTCATCCTGAAAGCCGGAGGCTGTGCGTGGCCAACATCAAAGGCCTTCCCGTCGAGCCGAAAGAGTACGAAGAAACCGGCGGACAAGGGTTCAACTCCCACCATTACCACGGTTCGGTCTCCCTCGTGCCGGTCCCGGACCGGAAAGAGCTAAAACGGTTCACCGAAGCCGTTTACGAAAACTACCATCGCGAACGCATCACTGAGGCACTAAGGGAGCCGCGTTCCGGCCGCCCGCCCCGCCCGGTCCCGGAGCGCATCGGAGAGCCCAGCCTGTTCAAGCACGTCGTCTACATCATCAAGGAAAACCGGACCTATGACCAGGTGCTGGGTGACATCCCGGAGGGAAACGGCGATCCCAGCCTCTGTCTATTCGGAGCGGAAGTCACTCCCAACCAGCACAAGATCGTCCGCGATTTCGTCCTCCTCGACAACACCTACTGCTGCGGCATCCTGAGCGCCGACGGTCACCAGTGGTCGACGACGGCTTTCGGGACCGACTATCTCGAGCGCTCGTTCGCCGGGTGGCCCCGCAGCTATCCGGACGGCATGGGACCGGACGAGGCCGACGCGCTGGCCTATGCGCCCAGCGGATTCATCTGGGACAACGCCCTCCGGCACAAGATATCCATCTGGAACTTCGGGGAATTCGCCCAGCCGGAATGCCGCTGGAAAGACCCGGACCGGGAGGAAAAGCCCGAGTGGAAAGATTACTGGGACGAGCACTTGAACGGCCGGGGGGAGGTGATCATCGGTTCCCAGCCGACGATCGAGACCATCCGTCCCTTTACGGCGACG
The DNA here is from genome assembly GCA_964408495.1 of uncultured Eubacteriales bacterium. GTDB lineage: Bacteria > Acidobacteriota > Aminicenantia > Aminicenantales > UBA8522 > UBA8522. The sequence goes on along the minus strand of CAYOZW010000181.1, from coordinate 754 downwards.
GACACCGTGGGCTGGATCATGGAGGTGCCGGACGTCTGGAGGGCGCGCCGCATCACGGAACAGATCGCTGCCTGGGAGAAAGAAGGACAGATGCCGCAGCTTATCCTGATCTGCCTGCCTGATGACCACACCAGCGGAACGCAGGCCGGCTCGCCGACACCATCCGCCTGCGTCGCCGATAACGACCTGGCCTTCGGCCGCATCATCGAGGCCTTCAGCAAAAGCCGCTTCTGGAAAGAGACGGTCATCTTCGGCATCGAGGACGACCCCCAGAACGGATTCGACCACGTGAGCGGCTATCGCACGACCGCCTACTGCGTCAGCCCCTACACCAAGCGCGGCGCCGTGGTCGGCACCCAGTACAACACGACCAGCCTCCTCCGCACCATCGAGCAGATCCTCGGGCTCCCCCCGATGAACCAATTCGACGCCACGGCGACCCCGATGTTCGATTGTTTCACCGAAACGCCCGATTTCAGTCCCTATGAGTGCGTGCCCAATCAGATTCCGCTCGACCAGATGAACCCGGAACCGGATGATATCGCGGACGCTCTGCTGCGCCGGAATGCCCGTGTGTCGGCGCGCTTGAACTTCCAGCGGATAGACGCCTGCCCGGAAGACGCGCTGAACCGCATCCTCTGGCACGCGGTCAAAGGGAGCGTGGCGCCCTATCCGGCCTGGGCCGTCACTTTCGTCCCTGATGAAGACGACGACTGATACAGTAATACTAATACAGGGTCAGTACTAATACAGG
>CAYOZW010000180.1:0-6901 GCA_964408495.1 uncultured Eubacteriales bacterium | reverse complement strand
CTTCGCCTTCCCCCTTCCAACCGTAGCTTCGCTCCGTGCCTCCCCTTCTCGGACTGCGTCCTGCGACCAAGGGGGCCATCCCCCTTGGAACCCCCGCTTCTTTGCCCCGCAAATCAGCAAAACGGGCTCGAGCTCTTTTCTTCTTTTCCCCAAGGCTCGGGATGTATGCTGAGAAGTCCGTATGAGCGACGAGCGGGCAGGGTTCCGCGAAGCGGAGAGCGAGGAGCGAATCGAGCAAGATTTCCTCGCTGGGGAAATCGCAGCGTGACTTCGAGGCATATATCCCGAGCCGTTTCTTGTCTTTTCCCACCCGTCCCCATATAATCCTGTCAATGAGCGAAGAGCCCTGGCAGCTCCGGCTGGTCAAAAGGTCCCTCAAGAAAAAGGAGAAAATCAAGCTCCTACAGAGAACCATACCCGTTCGTTCCGACCGGACGGCCCTGGAGCTGGGCTGCGCCCAGGGTATCCTCGGCTTTTTCGCGCGCCGCCGCGGCGGTTTCTGGATCCATGCCGACGAGGACCTGGTCAATCTCCAGGCGGCTAGAGAGATCCTCGGTAACGATCTGGTCCTCCTCCGGGGAATATCTCTGCCCTTCGGAGACGATTCCTTCGATCTCGTTCTCTGTCTCGATTATCTGGAGCATATCGATCACGATGACCTAGCCCTTGCCGAGATCTCCCGCGTGCTCAAGGCGGGTGGAGAGTTTATCGCGGTCACTCCTCATACCGGTCCGTTTTTCCTTCTGCATAAGCTCCGTTCCGCGGTCGGGCTCCGGCTCGAATATTTCGGACATAAAAGGGAAGGCTATTCGTTCCGAGAACTCGAATCCAAGCTCGATCGGGCCGGCCTTCGGGTCAAAAGGAAGGTCACCTACAGCCGATTTTTTTCAGAATTCTTCGAGCTCATTCTGAATTTCGGTTACATCAAGCTTCTGGCGCCCCGGCCGGCCGCAAAACGGCGTGACGGTCACATCCGGCCCGTCTCGGGGGAGGAGTTCCAAGCCCAAAAAAAATCCTTCGCCCTATACTCGCTCGTCTATCCGTTCCTCTGGATTCTGTCCCGCCTGGACACCCTTCTTATTTTCCAGAAGGGGTACAGTCTCATGATCTGGGCAAAAAAGGATTGAAGCGGGGGAGACGCCTTAATTCTTTGTAGGAATGGTGGGGAAGGGATGAAAAGCCATTATATATTTTCGCTTGAGGATTAGGTTTTTGCTATACTTGGAAAGATGGATGTTTATCTCAGCGAAGAGGCCCGGCGCTATCTTATGGCTCAGACGCTAGAAAAATCGCCCGGCGGAAGAGACGGTCTTCTCCTCGGTCACCGCCGAGGCCCTCGATTTTTCGTCGAGAGGGTCTATCCCTGTCCGCTCCGGCCCTTCCCGAGCATCCGAAAATACCACGCTTTAGCCCGCATCTTCGATGATAAAATCGTCGGTTTCTATTCCTCCGGCCGCCGGTCTGAAAAAAGGAAACCGAATTTCCCACCTTTCGCCGTCAACAAGCTCTACCTCGAATTCGATTCTCATCCCGGGAAGGGTTTGACCTTGAGACCCGCCGTGGTCGAATACACGGGCTCCTTTCGCCTCGTCCCGGCGGCGCTTGCGCCGCCGCCAAAGGGGAGAGGATGAGAGAGTATTTGGACCCCGCTGAACAGGAATTCCTCCTCGCTCTGGCCCGGAGGTCCATTGAAGAATTTCTAAAGACTGGAAAACGGCTCCGGCCGGAAGCCGATTCCGAGAAGCTCTCCGCCGAGAGAGGGGCTTTCGTCACCCTGAAGGTCGATGGAGAGCTGCGCGGCTGTATCGGCTATCCTCTTCCTCACAAACCGCTGATCGAGACCATCGCCGAAATGGCTGTCGCTGCCGCCAGCAAGGATTACCGCTTCCCTCCCCTCAAAGTCAAAGAACTGCCGCGGACGAGGATCGAAATTTCGGTGTTGACCCTCCCCAAGCCGGTCAAGGGTGTGGAGGAGATCGAGGTCGGGCGACACGGGATTATCGTCTCCATGGGGATGGCCAAGGGGCTCCTCCTCCCCCAAGTCCCGGGCGAATACGGCTGGGACTTGGAGACCTACCTCCGGCACGGCTGTCTCAAGGCCGGGCTGGACGAGGATGAATGGAAGAGGGGCGCTAAGATAGAGATTTTTGAAGCTCAGGTCTTTTCAGAGTGAGGCCGGGGAGGGCGATTGTCGCACAGGCACATCCTTTTGACAGGACTGATGGTTCCCTTCCTGCTCATTGCCCAGACGCAGAGGGTTGACCGGAAAGACCGCCTTGGCGGCGATCGTCTTAGCCCGCAGTTGAAGATCTCCCAGCAACTGGCGGATGACCTCGCCTCGGAACGTTACGGCCGCGAAGCCGTGCCCGTCTGGGTCTATTTCACCGACAAGGGACTGGCTGGAGTCCGTTCTCAAGCCGCCGCCCTGATCCGGGTTGAAAGAGAACTGGACTCCCGCTGTCTCTGGCGCCGTTCCAAGGTCCTCCCTCCCCATTCTTTGGTCGGCCTGGCCGACCTTCCGCTTTCCTCAGATTATGTCGCCGGCATCCGGCAGCTGGCCTTCAGAATCAGGGCGCGGTCGCGCTGGCTGAATGCAATCAGCGCCGACGTCAGTCCGCTCGACATCCGGAAGATCGCCGGTCTCCCCTACGTCCGAAAAGTGGACCTGGTGCGGTCTTTCACCCGCCCCGATCCGCTCCCGTCTCCTCCCTCTGCCTCAGGCTTCGACACCTCCGATCCCCTGATCGGCTTCTACGGCCGCGCCTTCGCCCAGGTCAATCAGATCAATGTCTGGCCGCTCCACCGCCTGGGCTACAGCGGCCGGGGTGTCGTCGTCGGCCTGCTCGATACCGGATTCCGCACGAATCACGAGATCTTCCGGCAAGCCCGTCTGATCGCTCAACACGATTTCGTCAACGACGACGGTGACGTCTCCCAAGACTTCGGCGATCCGAACGATTATTCGGACTCCCATGGGACCGGGACATGGTCGCTTCTCGGCGGCTACAAACCGGGCGAGCTCGTCGGTCCCGCCTATGGAGCCGACTTTATCCTGGCCAAGACGGAGACGGACAACTTCGAGCGGCCGATCGAAGAGGATTACTGGGTGGCCGGAATCGAATGGGCGGAGAGTCTGGGAGCCGAGGTCATCTCCTCCTCGCTGGGATACACCGACTGGTACGTTTTTCAGGACTTGGATGGACAGACAGCGGTCACGACCCGGGCCGCCGACCGGGCAGTCAGCCTGGGTGTCGTGGTCGTGAATGCAGCCGGAAACGAGCGCGACAAGTCTTGGGGACACATCATCGCTCCGGCCGACGGGTTCGACGTCATTGCCTGCGGAGCTGTGGACACTTCGGGGCGAATCTCTTCCTTCAGTTCTCCGGGGCCGACTGCCGACGGCCGTATCAAGCCCGAGGTCTGCGCCCAGGGAGTCGGCAACTGGCTGGCCGCCAACAGGGAGGACCGGACCGATACGTACAGAGAAGGATCGGGGACTTCGTTCTCCACGCCGCTGGTGGCCGGCGTCGCCGCGCTTCTTCTTGAGGTCCATCCCGACTGGGCGCCGGCTCAGGTGCGCCAAGCTTTGATGAGCACGGCCAGCTTCAATGAGGCTCCGAACAACGACTATGGCTGGGGAATTGGCGACGCCACCCTGGCCGCTGATATCGGCTGGCCCTCGCTTGCCCTGTCCAGCGTAGAGATAGACGACGACTCCGCCGGGGCGAGCCGGGGCGATGGCGACGGCCGCGCCGAGGCCGGAGAGACCATTGAGATCGTGGTCCGGTTGAAGAACAAGGGAAGCTCCGATGTCTCCTCTCTGCGCGGGACAATCGGCATCTCCAATCCGGAGATCTCCATTATCAGGCCCGAAGTGGACTTCCCTCTTCTCCCCTCCGGCGAGACAAGAAGCGGCTATGACTCTTTCGTTGTCAAGCTTCCCTTTGGGCTCCTCAGCCGTCCCCTTGCCTTTTGGCTCAAGATCGCCGGGCCTGAGGGCTTGATTCTGAACGACTATATAACTGTTTTCGTATCCCGTTGAGAGGCCCCGCCGAGACCAGAGCTAATCTTTCCGGCCGAATCTGAGGCCTAGGCCGAGCTGCACGGAGATACCCGTGAGGTCGATTCGGGCGGGCCGGGAATCGGAGGAAGGGGCGGATTCGCTGAAAACAAGGATCGGGTAGGACTTCCCGCCCACGTCATCCCGGAGCTCGTGCTTCCAAAGCTGGCCGTTTTCGGTCCTCTCGTCAGTTCCCTCGGCGGAATAGGCACCCCACAGCCCATAAACCCACTGCCAATCGCTGGCATCACGGCGGTCTCCTTCCCACCCCTTCATGTTCACCCAGCGACCGAGAACAGCGACGGTCAGGAACGTGGAGGAGGACAGCCGGTATTCAATCCCCAGCCGGCCGTGCAGACCGAATCCCGTACCCGTCAGGCTCTCTGAGTATTCGCCCGTCGTCCTGAGCCGGTCGATATACTGAACGACCCCGTTCGCAGTCGGTTCCTCAGCGATGGTTTCGGACGTAATATTGTATGATTCTTCGAGGTCAAGGCGGCCCCAGTAGATCCCCCCTCCGCCCCCCACGGCCAGTGTCCAGCGCGTCCCCAGGACGAGCGCATAATCCAGGGTGAGGGTGACGGGGATAGTCAACCGGGTGTAGCGCGGGCGCTGCTCTGTCTTCTCCTCGAAATCGACCTGCCAGGGGTTCGGAAAGGAATCCAGGGACTCCTCCTTCATCACCAAATGCGTGAAGATCTGTCCGCTCTTCTCCTGGGAAACAGAGCCGATACCCAGGCTCAGGCTCCACCGCTTTGAAAGAGCCAAGACGGCTTCGACCCCGAATTCCGTAGCGCTGTGCATCGTTTCTAGATTGTACATTGAGGTGAAGCCCCCGCCCCGTCGGTCGCCATAGTATTCTCGCCAGCCGTTGATGCTCTTGTTCAGGTCCCCCCCTGCCGCATAGCTCCAGCCTCCGTAAGGCCGCAGGCTGAAATCGGACGCCCCGGCGCTGAGCACACAGATGAGGCCGCCCGCAAGGATGCCGATGAGCTTCTGCAGCATGATGTCTTTTCGGACTTCAGAATAGCGATATCAGGGAGAAGTGTAAAGCCGTCCCACGGCGAGACGAATCCGGGGAAGCGGGGTTTACTTGCCTTTTTTCTTCAGGGCGTCGAGCTCCGCCTGAGCTTCCTTCTTGTTCATCGAGCATCTGGAAGTCGTGATCGGAAGCTCCAGGGTCTTCTGGAATTCTTGTTTCGCCAGGTCATAGTTCTTCATCGCCAAATAGGTTCGCCCGAGCTCGAGATGATGGTTGGTATAATCCGGATTGAGCTCGATGGCCTTCTTAAAATATTTCTCCGCTTCTTCCATCGACCCCTTGGGAATGCTCCCATAAATCAGTCCGCCGAAGAGCCGCTTGGCTCCTCCGATCTCGGCCATAGTCCGGTGCCACAAACCGAGGGCATGGTAGGCAACATCGTTATTTGGGTCCAATTCGATGGCTTTCTCGATCTCGGCCTTGATGTTCTTGGAGGCGTTGATCTGCTCTTTCTTCCCTTGCGTGAGCACGTACTTGCCCTGGCCCGCGGAATAGAAAAAATGCCCCCAGGTGTCGTCGGGGTTTGCCCGGACCGCCTGTCTGGCGGTTTTGTAGGATTCCGTGAACAGATTCCTTTGTTTCTCTACGGCGTTCTTATCCTTCGGCTCCATCAAGTCTCCCAGGTCGAAATAGGCCCGGGCCGTTTTCCACAAAGCTTCATAGTTTTCCGGTTCAAGCTTGACGGCGGCCAGGTATTCCTCCAAGGCTTTGGCGTCATTGAATTGAGCATAGAACTCATCACCCCGGAGGATGTGGTCCGCGGCCGTTTGAGCGGAAAGAGGAAGTGAAGCGGCTGTTAGCCAAACAAGGGCAGCCACTCCGGCGAGCATTGCTTTTTTCATTCTTCCCTCCTATCCGGAAAGTCGGTCCTGGCGCCTATATAACATAAAGGCGGGGGCAAGGCAAATGCTCAGGGCGGCCAGAAGGCTGAGAGCGACCTCGTTCTACCTCCTTGATGTCCGTCAGGAAAAATGAGCGTCGGCTTCGGTATCCAGCGCGTTGAGCGCCTGCTCGACGCGCTGCCGTTCCCTCTCAAGCTCCTCATCACCCGAATCCGCCCTGATGGTCAGGGGCTTCCCGTAGATAGCCACGATCCTGGAGAACGGATAGAAAAAAAGGAAGCGGTCCCAGCTCTTCAGCCGTTTTTTCCGCGAAGCCGAGTAGCTCCAGGGAACGAGCAGGGCGCCCGTTTCTTTGGCCAGCTTGAGGGCCCCCGGTTTGAGTTCGCGGTCGGGTCCGCGCGGTCCGTCAGGGATGATGATGAGCTCCCCCCCGCTCTTAAGGTCTTGCTTCATTCCTATCCAGGCCCGGACCATCGAGTGTGATCCCGAACCTCGGATGATACGGAACTGCCAGCCCTGGCCGATCTGGGCGATGATCTCCCCATCTTTGCTCGGACTGACGAGAGCGGCGATCCTCCGCTTCCGGAAAAAAAAGGGGGCGAGCATCAAGCGGCCGTGCCAGATAATAAGAATAATGGATTTCCCATCCTCCTTGGCTTTCCGGTATTCCTCTTCCCCGAGAACCGAGATACGGGAGGTTTTCGCCCAGGTCCTCAGGAAGAGTCTCCCCAAGACGCCGATGGCTTTCCAGCGGACCTTTTCCCAGACCGACATTGGCTTTCAATATAGCACGAAGAAGCCGCAAAATCGAATAGGCGAGGGCTTGGCTTCGTCAGCCCGTTCGGCTCCCCAGCGAGGACCCTCACTCCAAACTCCTCCTTCGCTCTTCTCTCCCTTTGGTCGAGAAACCATGCCCGCTCAGTCGTCGATGGACTTCCTCACCCAAGCCCTCGCCTC
>CAYOZW010000179.1:0-6952 GCA_964408495.1 uncultured Eubacteriales bacterium | reverse complement strand
TGCCCGTGCCCTCCCGAACCCTCGGCGGCGAACCGGGTGATGATCACATCGGGACGGAACTTCCGGATCACCCAGACGATATCGCCCAGGACGATCTCCTTTCCCCAGATTTCGAGGGTTTCCTGAGCCGTTTTGGAATAGCCGAAATCGACCGCCCGGGTGAAGTACTGCTCGGCCCCATCAATCCGGCGGGCGGACAGGAGCTCCTGCGTTCGCAGGAGGCCCAGCTCGGCCCCCTGTTCCGGACCAATCAGATTTTGGCCGCCCTCGCCACGCGTGACCGAAAGATAGGCCGTCCTGTATTTCCTTCCCTTCGAGAGCAAAGCCAAAAGCGCCGTGTTCTCGTCGTCAGGATGGGCCCCCACGTAAAGGACACTCCCCAGGACGTTAAGCTTTTGGAGCGAGATTTCCAAATCTGCGGCGTTGGGAATGCCGCGCTGCTGGGCTCTGGCCGGGATAGAAAACACCAGCAGCGGTCCCAGAATCTGCAGCAGCCATTTTCTCAAATTTGTCCTTCCTTCGGGCCGGAATAGACCGCACCCCCGGAAAACCCGCCAGCGGAATCTTTCCTTGGGTTTATTGAGGCAGACTGATCTTAAAAGACACTTTCAGCCGTTCCCCCAGCTTTCCTCCTAGCTGCCGGACTTGAACGATGCCGTGGCCATCGTTTTGTCCCACATCATGGCCAATTTCCCGCCGTCGACGGTCACATCGATAAAAGCGATCGTGAACTGGTCCATCGAGAAGGGCATGGTTTCGACCTTCATCTCCGCCCGAACGACGTCCTTGTCGGGAGTATACCCATAGGAGCCCCACAGAGCGTCCTTATTGTCCGGGTCGTACTTTTCCTGGGCCGGCCAACTGGAGAAGATGAGGGTCCAGGCGTTCTCCTTCAGTTCCACGAAAACGCTGTATTCCCCGGCGGGAAGCGTCTTGCCGTCGAACACAAGCGGCACCTCGGTCTTGAGACGGGTCGTCTGGTTCGCGCCCGCCCGCCAAACCGGAGATCCATCGCTCACCGCCTTGCCATAGTCCGCGCCCGCGCCGAAGAGATTCTGACGCCCCCGCTTGATCGGCCGGCTGTACGTGACTTCGATCCACTTGCCGTCCTGATACCGCTGGCGGCCCTGGACGTCCACATATTTGCCGCCGATCTGGGTGGCCGCCGTGCCCGCAGGGCTTGCCGGCTTCCGGACGGGTGTCTGGGCCATGCTCCCCGCGACCAAGGCCACGATCGCGACCACCGTCAACATCCAACCATAACGTCTCATTTCACTCCTCCTTTAGGGATTGCTCGCTCCGCCCGTCCGCGCGATCCAACGCTTCTCGTCGATATTCCGAGGCAAGAACGGGCGGTGCGATCTGTATCGACTTATTCGATTATAATACTAAGTCCGGAGAACGGCAACTGCTTTCATTTCCGCCCGATGTGGCCGAAGACCGCCTTTGTTTTCCTGATGTCCTCCTCGCCAGTGGAAATCGTAAGGTCGGCCAACCTGCCGCAATTCTTGGCTCAATTTGACATCCCGACGTATCACGTTCTATCATCCCCGGCGAGGGGACGTGGCAAAATCAATGTACGATTGCTCATCCAGCCAGCGCAGCAGAAAAGGAATTCCCATGATAGTTGATTGTCGGATGGTCATAGGAGAACGCCGATGCTGGTGAAAAAAGCGCCGGATCTAAGATATTCCGAGGTCACGCCGAAAAGGCTCTATCTCAACCGCCGGCGTTTCATCGCCGGGGCCACGGCCCTGGCCGCAGGCGCGGTCGCGGCGCCGTTATTCGGGAGAGAGTCCGGCGGCAAGGCCCAAGAAACGGCGGGCCCCCCTCCGCTCCCCCAGAAACCGGAAATCACGAAGAGCAGCCGCTTCCTCCTTCCCGAAGACAAGCTCACTTCCTACCAGGACGCCGCCGGCTACACGAACTTCTACGAGTTCTCCACCGCCAAACGCGACCCTGCGAGGCTGGCCCGGGACCTCCGCACCCGGCCCTGGACAATCGCCGTCGAGGGATTGGTCAAGGCTCCCCTATCTTTCGACATCGACGATCTCATCCACCAGTTCCCCCTTGAGGAAAGGATCTGCCGCTGGCGCTGTGTGGAACGCTGGTCGATGGTCATTCCCTGGATCGGTTTCCCCCTTGCCGAATTCATCAAGAAATGTGAGCCGGCGCCGGCCGCCAAGTTCGTCGAGTTCACCACCCTTTACGACCCGGAGCAGATGCCGTTTCAAAAGACGAAGGTCCTCCAGTGGCCCTATGTCGAGGGACTGAGGATGGACGAGGCGATGCATCCGCTGGCGCTTCTGGCCGTCGGCATGTACGGAGAATACCTCCCCCCGCAGAATGGAGCGCCCATCCGTCTCGTTATCCCCTGGAAGTACGGCTTCAAAAGCGCCAAATCCATCGTCCGGGTCCGGTTTGTCGAGAAGATGCCCAAGGGCACCTGGACAAAGGAACGGCCGGACGAGTACGGTTTCTACGCCAATGTCAATCCCAATGTGTCCCATCCCCGCTGGAGCCAGGCGAAAGAGCGCCGGTTCGGCGAAGACGGCCAGAGGAAAACCCTTATCTTTAACGGCTATGAGGACGAGGTCGGCAGCCTCTATGCCAAGATGAACCTGAAACGCTGGTACTGAATCCTCCATCGCTTCTCATCGCCCTGTGGGTCCCCATTAAAACATAGGAGTTCCCCCGCCTCCCGGGCCTCCTCCCACCAGGGGAGGAGGATACTAGGATTGACTGGCCGCTTTCTCCGCCGCTCTCAGCGAGACTTCCTAGCAACGGCCAGAAGATGGGGCAAGATTCCGAGGCTCGAGTTTTCCCAGGCCGGAGAAAAGTCTCCCTTCTTCATCGAATTTCTCATAAAACTCGGTGACCGTGATCTTCGAAGTTCCGGTACTTTTCATTGTCCCCTTGATTTCGCCATGTTGCCGCTGCCCGCTTTCCCTCAAAGCCGCCAGAGGTAGGAGGCCTTAAAAAAGATTCCCCGCCGGGCCTCCAGGAAACGGTCCGCCGTCACATAGGCGTCGTCCTGCCAGCGGATCCTTTCGTAGAGCGACCCGTAACCGAGCTGGATGACCGTCCCGGGGATATACAAGAAAGAAGCCAGAAAGTCGGTTAAAAGTTGTTTTCGATAGGAATTGTATTCGACGATCGCCCGGAAAAAGAGATACTTGTTGACTTGATAGATCAGCCTGTTCCGGACGATCGTGTAATCGTAGACTTTTTCCTTGTCCGCATCCCGGAAGAGGTCAGAGTAAGTAAAACTCAAAGTCCAGTTGAATTTCTCCGAGGGCTGATAGCCCAGCGTGGCCTGGCCCCGTTTTTCATATCCCTGGAAGGGAGACTCGCTGTACCGGATCGCCTGGCCGCTTCGGAATGCCAGGTTGAAATAAATGGCGTTGGTGATCTGGCTGCGACCTCCGAGGGTCCAACCACCGGTCTTGAACCTCTGTCCGAGAAAGATCTCGGTGGCGTAGGAATAGGTCACGCTGATCTGCGAGGTGCGGACCAGCATGAAAATCACCGCCGCCGAGTTATCCGTCTCCCAGAGGTTGGAAGTATGATCCCTGAGTTGAGAGCTGGCCAGGCTGACGGCGATCCTCCTCAGGACCTGGGACCGCGGGTAAAACAGGGGGGATACGCCGACCCTGAACCGGGTCAGTCCCGTGCGGGTCAGGTAGCCCGCGTCGGTTTCAAAATCGGTGGAAAGGTCCTGAAATCCCAGGCTGACCTTCCAGTCCCTCGTATCGTGATAATAATCGAGGCTGAGGGCGTGGCCGTCCTCCCGCTCCGCCCCGCTCGTTGCCCTGGTGAAAGAGCCCAGAACATGAAAGCTGAGCATGCTGGACTGGTTGAGTCGGACCATGCCGTCGGGCCCGACCACGCGGTTGAACCGGCCCTCGTGCTCACGGTCCGTGAAGAAGAGGCCGAGGTAGCTGTCCTGGCTGAGCGCGTGCCGGTAGCGGACGATTGAAAAAATGGCCGATTTACCCCCGTTTGCGGAGGGGCTGATAGTGACCGGGAATTCATCGGCAGCGAAGATCGTGGCGATATTGGCTTTCCTGGCGATCTTTCCGGTCAGTTTCAATCCCACCTGAGGATCAACGATATTCCGTGTATGCACCGCCGAGAGGAGGAAATCATCGGCGATCGTCCCGGCCAGGTTGAAATTCTCGCTGCCCTCGAGAAAGAAGGGCCTTTTCTCCGGAAAATAGAGGTCGTAGCGGAGATTGACGTCCACCTGTCCGGCGTCGGCCTCGACCTGGCTGAAATCCGGGTTGTAGGTGGCGTCCAGGATGAGGCTCGGCGTTATCCCGTATTTCCCGGTCAGGCTGAGGTCGCGGGCGGTCATGTCCCGGCTGAGCCGTCCCTGGGCCTGGGTATAACCCTGCTGGAAAGTAAACGCCGGGATGAACTCCAGAAGGGTGTATTTCTTGAGCCCGAAAAATTCCATGGGCGCCATGCCGGTCAGGAAGGCGTACCCCTTGGCCGGGTCTAGCTCTGGATAGGATCCGTGCTCGGTGCGGCGTCCGATGCTGCGCTCGAAGAAGATGCTCATCTCGGTGCGCTCGCCGCTCGAATAGCGGATGCTCTTTAAGGGGATCCGCATCTCAATGGAGTAGCCTTTATCATGAAGCTTACCCGCACTGTACCAGACCATATCGGCGCTGAAATCCTCTTTGTTGCTGGCATAGCGACTGTCCATCTGGATACCGAGGGGGTTCACATAAAGGGCGTAAAGGGATTGCTGGTCGTTGAATGAGTCCAGGTTGATGCAAACGAAATCGTCGGTCCGGATGTCGTCCCGCTTGGAGAGCGTCGCCTTGATCTTCTTCGGCTCCCTGTCATAACACTGGAAGGCGAAAAAGAGGTTCTCGCTGTCATAGGCGAAGTAGGCCAAAGTCTCCTCGGAAAGGTCCCCGCCGAAGTCGGGGATGAAGGTCTTGAAATCTTTGACATAGGGGGCTTTCGCCCAGACCGGATCATCGAGGACGCCGTCGATGACCGGAGGCTGATCGGTTTTGAGGGGTTTCAGCAGGGGGGGCGGAGCGGTCGAGGCCAGGCCGGAAGAGAATACAAGAAAGATGCCCAATAGGATGGAGAGGCTATTCTGCCTCGTCGTCTTATCCATAAACCTCACTCGTTCTGAGATTATATCCGGGAGCAAAGATCGAGTAAACGATTCTCTTTGCGGATATGCGAACCCGCTCCGAAATGGTTGTCACCGAGGGGGAATTGAAGAGGTGGAGGACCTATGGTATAAAATGTCCGCCCGGCTGACGGCGGACGCTGAAGACAACAATGGCGCCATTCAAGAACTTCTTTAAAAGATCAGAGGAAAGGAAGCTCGCGGCTGAGGGTGGCGTGGCCGTCGACCGTCTCTCGGATGAGGAATTCCTCGATCATATCTACAAGAAGCTCTTGGGCCGGGAGCCGGACCCGGTCGGTAGAGCCCACCAGCTGAAATTCCTGCGGGCCGGGAATTCGCGGGCGGCGCTCGTCCTCAACCTCACCGAGGCCCCGGAGTTCATCTTCAAGATCGTCAAAGACAACATCCATGCTTATATCGAGCTTCTGCCCATCAAGGACGAACGTCCGGACCGCTACGAGATCCTCAGCGACCGTTGGGGAAGAGAAAAGAGTTGGGTTTTTCGGGTGAGAGAAGAAAGCGACTTCGACTGGCTGGAGCGGAAGATACTCGAGAACGGCTACTACGAAAGGCCGGGTGTTTGGAGCTTCATCGATATTTTCGAGCATTTCAATCCTCGGCGGCTGGCCGGGTATCTCGGGGAAATATCTCGTCTCACCGAAGACGGGGGATTTCTCTTCGTCAATATCCCGGCTTATGGAAAAGACAAGGTCTTTGGGGAGATCTTCCCGGTCGCTTATCCCGAGTGGGACGCTGATATCACCGCCGGACGGTGCTTCCGGACCATCCCGGTGGATAGCTACGGCTATCCCAAGAACGGGCACCTCATCTGCGGCTCCACGGCATGGTGGGTGGAACAATTTGAGAGACAGGGATTCCGGAGGAAGGTCGATCTGGAGCGCGCTCTGCACAATAAATTCGATGCCGCCATGGATAAGGTATCTCCCGCCCGTAAGTCTTTTTATTTCTTTTCCAGAGGCGTCGACGGGCCGAGGACCGCAGGCATCATCAGGAAAATATCCTCCGGCCGGCCGGAAAGTTGATCCGGCCGCCGCGCCGTCAGGGAAGGGAGAGCATTATGGGCAGCAAGAAAGCGGAGAGACCAAAAGCGATCATCGTCCTGGCCATGCACGGAGCGCCGCCGCTGGACTTTCCGGCTGAGGAGATGACCGAGTTCATGGGCCTTCATGCTCGGGTTGGACACGGGACCGGAGCGGAAGCCGACTCTCTGCGGCAACGTTATCTCGACCTCGAAGCGAAGATGAGAGCTTGGCCGCGAACCGGACAGAACGACCCTTTCTATGCCGGATCCCAGGACCTGGCCCGGCAGCTCCGGCAGGAGTCGGGCCTCGAAGTCATCGTCGGCTTCAACGAGTTCTGCGCGCCCACCCTCGATGACGTCCTGGAACGGGCCGCCTTGCGGCAGGCTGAAAGGATCGTCGTCGTCACTGCGATGATGACGCGCGGCGGCGAGCATTCGGCCATCGATATCCCCGAAGCCATTCGCCGGGCTCAACAAAAATTCCCGGCTCAGAAGATCGTCTATGCTTGGCCCTTCCCGACGGAGGATATCGCCGGCTTCCTCGCCTCTCAGATCACCCGCTTCCTGTGAAAATAGGTCGCCAACCATAAGTTCATAAAGAATACAAAGACACCCTTGCTTTTTTTCTTTTCCCCAGGGCGAAGGCCAGTGGCAGGAGAAACCCGTATGAGGAGTGAGCGGAAGGCTCGGGATATATGCTTCGAAGTCACGCTGCGATTTCCCCAGCGAGGAAATCTTGCTCGATTCGCTCCTCG
>CAYOZW010000178.1:0-6967 GCA_964408495.1 uncultured Eubacteriales bacterium | reverse complement strand
CGGGTTCGCGGCGGCGTTAATGGCGAAAGGCTCTCGCTCTCTTGATCAGGCATTGGCCTTGATCCGCAGATAAGCCAAGTATCCGACAAGGCTCAAGAAATTCAGCGTCAGGATCGACCAGGACATGAAAGCCGCATAGAGCTTATTTCCCATGAGGTCATACAGGGATAAGGAAATGATCAGGAGGTTCATCACCAGGAACCCCTTCCAGAAAGGACGATATTCCCCATAATGTCGACAGATGAGCAGAACAGCCGGGGTGAAGGAAAGGAAAGTGTAATCCCATCCCAAGGGGGAGAGAAGCGGGATCAGGGCCAGGAGCAAAAAACCGTCGAGGGCGGAGGCACGGGAGACATGCTTTCCCCTGATGATGAGGAAGAGGACGAGACCGGCGAGGAAGGCGGCGGTGACCGCATAGACGATAAGAGAAAGGCTCTGCTTATGCGTCCACTTCATCAGAAAACCGACGAGGGAGATATTGTCCTGAGAAGAAAATAGAAAGGGTGTCGAGGCGGCGAGAGAGGTCCGCCATTCGCCCAGGACTTTAAGATTGCCTTTCCAGCCGTAAAACAGCGCCGGCGAGAAGACGGCCAGGACCAAAAAAGCAGATCCAGCCAGGAGAGCGGGCCACCTCTTGCGGACGGCGAAATAAGGGAAGAAGATGACACCATAGGGCTTGAGGGTTGTAGCCAATCCCCCGATGGCTCCGCCCGCAAATATGAGGGCCCGGCGCTCCGGGCGCATCCAGAGCCATATCATGACGAGGAGCAGAAATGCAATCAGGGCATTGATCTGGCCGAGCTGGATCTCACGGAAGAAATACCGGCCCATCACCAGGACTGTGACAACAACCGGCAATATTTGTGTATCATGTTTATAATCAATGATTTGCGATGATATGGCGAAGATCGAAACCGACGCGGCCACGACCACTCCGTACCAACAGGCTTTGGCCAAGGACAGAGGCAGAAAAGTCAGCGGCAGATAGAGCAGGGCGGAGAAGGGGAGGTACTTGAACTGCCAGTGACCATCCGCTGTCCGATAGAGCGTTTCGCTCTCGCTGAGCCTCTGTCCGGCCTTGTAGTTGACTTCAAAGTCGGCCATCTCGTTCCGGACCCTGAGGATGAATAAAAGAACAAAAAAAGCGACCGCAATAAGGATGAGGAATCGGATCAACCTGCTCCTGACCATGCCGACCCAAGGCTAGCCGAGCCCCTTCCGTTTGTCAAACTCGGGGTATTTATTCATTGACAGAACAGGGCGCACTGTGTAAATTTGTTTTGGTATATCCGAAAAGGAGGAAAGAGGATGACTCTAAAGGCGCGCGTCCTGTTTGTCCTATTGGCTATGTCCCTAGCCTCATGGATTTCCCTTTTTTCTCAAACTCAAGAGTCCGCTGACCTCTTCGACAAGTATAAGGGAGGGATCATCCAACTGTACGTTTATGGAGACAGCAAGGAGCTCATCGTCAAAGGGGTCGGATTCGGGCTGACCCAGGACGTCATCGCCACGAGCTATCACTTGATCAGCCAGGCCGCTGAGGTTCAGGGCATCAACGTCAAGGGGAAAAAGATGAAGCTTGACGGGATCATCGCTGTCGATCGCGAGCTCGACGTCGCGTTGCTCAAGCTGAAAGGCAAGGTCGATGCTATTCCGCTTGGCAGCTCAGAGGGACTGGAATCAGGAGCCCGGCTGTTCGCCCTGGGCGCCAACGAATCGGGAGAAATCACGATCGCCGAGGGAACGGTCATCGCCGTCCGTCAACTGGCCGGGAACCAGCCGGTCATCGCTTCGACGATTTCAATCCCTTCTGGCTTCAGCGGGGGCCCCCTCCTCGATTTAAACGGTCAGGTCGTCGGTCTGACCGTCGTCCTGGAGAGAAGCCGCGTGGGAATCCCGGTTGACCTTTGGAAAAGCCTTCCTATGCCGGGGAGGATAACGAGCTTCAATAACTGGAACAGGGAGAATTATTTCGCCGGGTTCGAAGGCGCTTATCTGGCCGGCCGGATATTCAGCTTGACGGATGAGCCAGCGAATGCTCAGAAGTACCTGGAAAAGGTCATTCAATTGAAGCCCGGCACGGTCGAAGCCCAGGCGCTTCTTGCAGACGTCTATGCCAAACAGAGGAACTTTGAAGCGGCTGTTGGGGCCTACCAGAAGGTCGTCGGGCTCGACCCGAATAGGATGTCGGCCTACCTGGGACTGGGCGAGATCTACACTCGTATGCAACGCTGGAGCGATGCCGCCAGCGCCCTGGAAAAGGCCGTGACCATCGACGGCAGCCAGAAGGAAGCTCTCTTTCAGCTCGGCAGCGCGTACGAGGAGCTGAGAGAATTTGCCAAAGCGGCCGATGCCTACGATCGTTTTTTGAAACTCCAGCCGGAAAACGCTTGGATGGGATATCTTCGTCTAGGGACCTGCCGGATGGAACTGCAGCAGTATGAACCGGCCGTGGTCGCTCTGGAAGAAGCCCACAAAGCCCAGCCACGTGACCTTAAAGTCAACTACAGCCTCGCCCAGGCCTACAAGATGGCCCAACAGTTCGACCGGGCTGAAGCCATTCTGCAGGGCTTGGCCGAGCTGAATCCCGTCGACGCCAGCACCTATTACAGTGATATCGTCAAGATGTACGACGAGGCCGGCCAGAACGAGAAGGCCATCGGGGCGGCCAGAAAGGTTATCGAGCTCAACCCGGAGAGTGAGATGGCCGTGTATAATCTGGCCATTATGTTCCAAAAGCTGGAAAGATATGAGGAGGCGATCGCCGCATTTCAGCAGGCCCTGGGTATCCGGCCCGACTATGATGTGGCCTACTACAACATCGGCTCCTGCTACCTGAACCTGAAGATGTTCAAAGAATCCATCGAGGCCTTCAAGAACTACGTCGCCCTCGTCCCCGACAACGCAGACGCCTGGCTGCAGATTGGTGTCTGCTACATGCAGCTCAAGAACTTCGATTCAGCCCTCGATCCGCTGAAGAAGTGTGTCGAACTGAGGCCGGACTACGGAGTCGCCCTTTTCAACCTGGCCGTGGTCTATTTGAATCTCAAGGACAACTACAGCGCCCGGGACGTTTACAGAACCTTGGTCACGGTCGATCCCGACCTGGCAGAAAGGCTCAAAAAGTACCTTCGGTAAGCATCCCCCTGGGGGTTTGGAAGAGCGGACCAGGAGAACACCGCCAAGGGGGAGTGGGCAAACCTCTCGGCGGGACGTTTCTGTTGACTTGAACCCATGAATGTGGTAAAAAAGATTCTCTGCCAGCACCTGAAGGTCACCATTCCTTCCGATTGGATGCAGCCTTAAATTTGTGCCCGATAGGGGCCTTGATCCTGTGCTGCGGAGGCCATCTTGCCGCGATTACAAGGCGCCTGGATGGTCATCCGTGAGATTCCCGAAGGAAGAAGGGTTGTCCTCATAAGGAAAATCCTTTCTTAAGCGATCGGATCCGAGGGCAGGTGGCGGAATAGGCAGACGCGCTAGGCTTAGGACCTAGTTCCTGATGAAGGAGTGCGGGTTCGACTCCCGCTCTGCCCATTTGGATACGATTTTCCGGTCTTTTCCTGAATACTTGTCTTTATGAGCGATTCAAGCCAAAAGAGACACTCACCGATAGACCGAGGTGGAAAGCGATGAATAACAAAACAGAACTTTTCCAGGCGCGAGTCACCTCTCCGAGTCCGAGCCGGCGGGAATTGGAAATCGAAGTCGCCGCCGAGGAAGTCGACAAAGAGTGGGAAAAGGTCCTCTCGGAATATTCCTCCCGGGCCCGGTTGGACGGCTTCCGGCGCGGCAAGGCTCCCCGTGAGATGGTCAAGCGTCTTTTTGCCCAGGATATCAAGGACACCGTCATCGAGAACCTGGCTCCCCGGGCTCTAAGGGAGAGCCTCAAGGCGGAGAATATCACCCCGGTCGGGACTCCCTTGATCAAAGAGGTCGTCTTCAAGGAGTCCGAGCCTTTCCGTTTCAGGGCAGAGGTTGATGTTCTGCCGGATTTTGAGCTCCCCCCTTATAAAAAGGTCAGGGTCCAGAAGAAAGAGGCCAAGGTCGAAGAAGAGGATATCGACCGTTCTCTCGAAGAGCTCCGCCAGAGATCGGCGGAGTACGTCCCCGTCGAGAGCAGGGGAGTGGCGGACGGGGACTATGTGGTCGTCGAGTGGAAAGGCCGCGATGTCCAAACAAAGAGATGGCTGCCGACAGAGAAAGTCCTGGTCCTGGCCGGCCATGCTGATAACGAGAAGGTTTTGAACGAGAATCTGAACGGACTCAAAACCGGCGAGATGCGGAAGTTCGTCATCTCCCATCCCCCCGAGCACGCCCAGAAAAAAGTGGCCGGGCGTTCGATCGAATACGATCTCAAGGTCATCTCCATCAAGGAGAAGAAAGTTCCCGAGATCAATGATGAATGGGCCAAAGACCTGGGAGAGTACGATAATCTGGCCGCGCTGAGAGATAGGATGCGCCAGGAACTGGATAAGTCCAGGGAGGAAGCGGCCCGGAGAGAGATGGGCGACGAGATCGTCAAGACCCTCGTCGATAAGCTCCAGTTGGAGCTTCCTCAGAGCTTGATCGAGGAAGAGTCCATCTCTGTTTTGAAAGGCTGGGCGGCCCAGCTGCCGGCCACCCTGCCTCCGGACCAGGTCGAAGACCTGAGACAGAAGGCCCGGGACCAAGCGGAACGCAACCTCAAGAGCGGTCTTCTTCTCCAGAAGATCGCCGGCCAGGAGAAGCTGGCTGTGAGCGATGAGGAAATCGAGGAGGAGGTCAAGGCGATGGCCAAGAGGAATAACGTCCCCCTGGCGCAGCTGGTCGAGAGGATCAGCCAGGAGGGGAGAAGGGAGGACATTCGGAATAACCTCCGGTTGCGCAAGACCATTGACTTTTTGCTCGAGAACGCGGTACTATATTGATATCCCCTATGGCTTTAATCCCCTTTGTCGTCGAGCAGGACGGACGCAGTGAGCGCGCCTACGATATCTACTCACGTTTGCTCAAGGACAATATCATTTTCATCGGTTCAGAGATCAATGATGAGGTGGCCAACACCGTGATCGCCCAGCTCCTCTACCTGGAAGCCGAGGACGCTGAGAAGGATATCTCTTTGTATATCAATTCTCCTGGCGGAAGCATCTCGGCCGGAATCGCCATTTATGATACGATGCAGTTCGTCAAGGCCGATGTGGCCACTATCTGTGTCGGGCAGGCAGCCAGCATGGCGGCCGTGCTCCTGGCCGCCGGGCGGCCGGGAAAACGCTACTCCCTGCCCAATTCCCGGATCATCCTCCATCAGCCCTCGGGAGGATACCAGGGCCAGGCCTCGGACATCGCCATCCAGGCCAAAGAGGTGTTGCGGGTGCGCGAAAACCTCAACGAGATCCTGGCCAAGCATACGCACCAGACGAAGGAGAAGATCCAGACGGATCTTGAGAGGGATTTCATCATGACCGCGGCCGAAGCGAAGGAATACGGCCTCGTCGACCAGATCATCGCTTTCCGGGGCGAAGCCAAGATATAGGCGAGATTAGCTGGCGACCTCGGTCAAGGATTTCCGCTTAAGACAATGGACGACAACAGCACCAGACAGAACGCCAATCCGGTCTACAAGTGCAATTTTTGCGGTCGCACTCAGACCCAGGTGAAAAAACTCATCGCCGGGCCGAAGGGCGTTTACATCTGCGATAATTGTGTAGAACTAGCACATTCCATTATAAATACAGAAAAATTGCGAGAGGAAGACAGACGCCGTCAGAAGGCCGAAACTCTCACTCCGCTGCAGATCAAGAATGCGCTGGACCAGTACATCGTCGGCCAGGAGAAGGCCAAGAAGAAAATCTCGGTGGCCGTGTACAATCACAACAAGAGGATCAAGCTGAGGAAGGAACAATCCGATGTCGAAGTCGGCAAGAGCAATATCCTCCTGATCGGGCCGACCGGCACCGGCAAGACGCTGATGGCCCAGACCTTGGCCAGGATCCTGTCCGTTCCTTTTGCCATCGCCGACGCCACTACGTTGACCGAAGCCGGCTACGTCGGGGAGGATGTCGAGAACATCGTCCTTAAGCTTTTTCAAGCCTCCGCTGGAAATATCGATAAGGCCCAGCGGGGAATCATCTATATCGATGAGATCGACAAGATCGGCCGCAAGAGCGACAGCCCATCGATCACTCGAGATGTCTCGGGAGAAGGAGTCCAGCAAGCCCTGCTCAAGATCATCGAGGGGACCATTTCTAATATTCCTCCCCAGGGCGGCCGCAAACACCCCTATCAAGAATTCATCCCCGTCGATACGACCGACATCCTCTTCATCTGCGGGGGAGCCTTCACCGGGCTGGACAAAATCATCGGCCAGCGGATCGGCAAGACCGCCGTCGGGTTCAAGTCCGAGCTGAAAGCCAGAAAGGGGGCGGGGACGGCCGACATTTTCGCCGAGCTCGTTCCCCAAGACCTGATCAAATACGGCATGATTCCCGAGCTTGTCGGCCGGATTCCTGTTATCGCGGTGTTCAATGAGTTGAGCGTCAGCGACTTGGTCGACGTGTTGAGCAAGCCTAAAAATGCCCTCGTCAAGCAGTTCCAGAAGCTTTTCGAGATGGAGGGCGTCGAGCTGGAATTCGAGGAGGATGCCCTGCGAGCCATTGCCCAGGAGTCGGGTCAGAAGAAGCTGGGGGCCAGGGGGTTGCGGACGATTATAGAAGACCTTATGCTCGACCTTATGTATGAACTGCCGACCTCACGGCAGGACACCAACAAGATAGTGATTACGCGGAAAATGGTCGAGGGCAGCGGACCGGCCTTCGCCCGACTAAAGAAAGCAGTGGGAGAATGATATGACCGAAGATGTGAACAGAAACGCCGAGATGATCCGCAATATCCCGCTTATCCCCTTGAGGGATCTGGTCATTTTTCCTTCCACACTGGTTCCGTTCATCATCGGACGGACTTCATCCGTCCAGGCCCTGGATAAAGC
>CAYOZW010000177.1:0-6971 GCA_964408495.1 uncultured Eubacteriales bacterium | reverse complement strand
AGAAGCTGCGGCAGATCATGATTGCCGCGGGATTATGGCGGGTTCGGCATAGGAAAAGGGATATTCATCAGTGGCGGGAGAGGAAACATTTTTTGGGTGAGATGGTGCAACTGGACGGATCCCATCATGACTGGTTGGAGGGGCGAGGTCCGGAGCTTGTTTTAATGGGCTATATCGATGACGCCACGAACCGTGTTTTTGGCCGTTTTTACGACCATGAAGGTGTCTGGCCAGCGATGGACAGCCTGGAGCGTTATATTCGCCTCTACGGGGTTCCCAGGAGGCTCTATCTGGATAAACACAGCACTTATAAGACCACGCGGGCTGCGGACTTGGATGAACTGCTGCGGGGAGAGGAGGCAAAAACACAGTTTGAACGGGCGGCCAAAGAGGCCGGGGCCGACATCCTGCATGCCAACTCCCCCCAAGCCAAGGGACGGATCGAACGGAAGTTCGGGACACTTCAAGATCGGCTAGTCAAGGAGCTGCGGTTGGCTGGCATCCGGACTATGGAGGAAGCGAATCGATTCCTCGATGACTATTGGCCCGAACACAATCGACGGTTTTCGAGGCCGGCCTTGCGGACGGGTGATCTCCATCGGCCGCTTCCCAAAGGTCTTAACTTGAGGGATATCTTTTGCCTTAAAGGATCCCGGACGATCAACAACGGGTATCTGGTCCGATGGAAAGGGAGGCTGTTATTGATTGAAAACGCGTCGATCGCGATGAGGAGACGCCAGACGCTTATCCTGGAACATTTTGATGGCCGCCTTGTCATCCGATTCAACGGCCGGGATTTGAACTATCGCGAAGTCCGCGACGCAAAACCGCAGGCTTGTCTATCACAGAAAGAGAACAAGGCTCCAGAGAAGAAGGGGAAGTACATTCCGCCTCCCAACCATCCGTGGCGGAACAGGGAGCCCCACCTCCACCACAACTGCTATTTAGAACGGATCTAGCCCATGAGAAAAGCGGAAATATTCACGTTGCCGGAAACCGGAAGTATTCACGTTGCTTTGACAAACCTCCCCAAATCCTTGACATTCCAGAGTGTTTTGATTAAAAGAACTTCTGGCGACGGGACGGCTTCCGCCGACAAAAAGAATGGAGGGAGAGGAGAAGCCTATCGAGTCAGGTCGAATAAAATGAGAATGACCAACGGGCCCGGAGGGTCCTCGGTGCTGGCCAGGGCCGTGGGCGTTGCCCTATTTCTGATGATCATCGCCGCCTTTGTTTCTTTTCCGCTGTTTCTTCCCAGCTGCCGAAAAAACACCTCGCCTTCCACCCAGACCGTCAAACGAGAAAAGATCCTCATCTCCACGATCAAGCGCGGTTTTTTCAAGGAGACCATCACCCTCGACGGCAAAATCCTGCCCGTGAACATAGTCTACCTGGACGCTCTGGAGGGAGGCCGCGTCGATAAGATCTTCGTCGAGGTCGGCTCGATGGTGAAGCAGGACGATCCCATTCTCCAGATGACCAACACGAACCTGGTCATGGATATCATGTTCCGAGAATCCGAGCTTTTCCAACAGAGCAACAACCTTCGCAACACCCGTTTGTCCATGGAACAATACAAGCTCCAGCTCAATCAACAGCTCACCGATATCGAGAATAAGCTTCAGCAGCAACGCCGCGTCTATGAGCGCTACAAAGAACTCGAAAAGGACAGCCTGATCTCCCGGCACGAATTCGAGCTGGCCAAAGACCAGTTTGAATACTTGGTCAAACAGAAGGACCTGACCGTCGAAAGCCAGAAGAGCGAATTGAAGTTTCGGCAGGCCCAGATTGAGGCGCTCGAGGAGTCCTTGAGCCGCATGCAGGCGAACCTGGACATCGTCAAACAGCGGCAGGAAAACCTGACCCTGGTCGCTCCCGTCTCCGGGCAGTTGACCTCAATGACCGCTTCTATAGGAGAGTCCGTCTCACCGGGCTCCCGGCTGGGCCAGATCGATCAGTGGGATTTATTCAAAGTCAGGACGAACATCGACGAGCGCTACATCGCCCAGGTCAAGATCAAGGATGTCGGGGAGTTTGATTTCGCCGGCCAAACCTATAAAGTCGACGTTCGAAAAATCTTCCCGGAAGTCAAAGACGGAAAATTCGAGGTGGACCTCGAATTCGTCGACGAACATCCTGCCGGGCTCAAGCGCGGCCAATCCCTGCAGATCAGGCTGAACCTCGTCGACAGCACCAACTCCTTGCTTCTGGCCAGGGGAGACTTCAGCCGGTCGTCCGGGAACAAATGGGTTTACGTCTTGGACGAGACGGGAAAGGGCGCGGTCAAAAGAAAAATCCGGACAGGGAGACAAACCCCCCAGGTCTTCGAGGTCCTTGAAGGAGTCAGCGAGGGAGAGGCCGTGATCGTCTCATCCTACGAAAGCTTCAAGAATTGCGACCGCCTGATCCTGAGATAGCCTGACTGCAACTGCCATTACGCGTCCCGCCGACCCACCGAATCAGACGGTTTGATGGAGGTCTAGAATGAACAAGAAAACCGGAGCCATGTTGGTCTTCTCGTGGCTTCTCGGACTGGTGCCGCTGGCGGCCCAGCATTCGTCGAAATCACTCTCGCTCCAGGATTGCATCCTCATCGCCATGAAAAACAACCTGGGCATCCAGTCGGCCGTGCTGAGTCCGCAGCTGGCCGAAACCCAGGTCGCCTGGGCCAAAGAAAAGTTTATGCCCCGCCTTTCGTTCGGCCACACCCGCCAGAGCAACAGCTCCGCCTCCTATTCTTTCATCGACGCGGCCGAAAAAGTCGCCAGCCGGTACAACGATCTTTCCGCCTCTGTCTGGCAGTCCATCCCCACGGGCGGCACACTCAGTGTCTCCCTGAGCAGCTACAAGAGCGAGTCCAACCGCAGCTTTCAGACCATCAATCCTCGGTATGGAAGCACGCTCAGCTTTAGTTTCAGCCAACCCTTCCTGCGGAATTTCGGGTCTAAGATGAGCCGGCGTGAGATCATCATCTCCCAGAACAACAGGGATATCTCCGAAAGCCATCTCCGGTCCGTTCTCCTCGACACGGTCTTCACGGTCGAACAAGCTTACTGGAACCTGATCTATGCGATCGAAAACCTCAAGGTTATGCAGCAGTCGCTCGAACTGGCCAAGGACCTGCTCGCCAAAAACAAGAGAGAGGTTGAAGTGGGCATGGTGGCTCCGATCGAGATCCTGAGCGCGGAGGCGGAAGTGGCGACGCGTGAGGCGGACATCCTCCAAGCCGAGATCGCGACCACCAACAGCGAGGACCTCCTCAAGACCCTCATCAATATCGAAGCCTCGGAAGGAAGCGAGCCCGTCCACATCCAGCCTTCGGACGAACCCATCCAGGAGCCCGTCGAGGTCAGCCTGGACGAGGCCCTCAAGATCGCTTTGGCTAACCGGCCGGACCTCCAGATGACCCGGGTCGGTCTGAAGAACAAGGAGATCAACGTTGCCTATGCGAAAAACCAAACCCTCCCAGATTTGAATCTCTATACTTCATATTGGAGCCCCGGAATTTCGGGGACCCAGCTCCTCTACCAGGACGACAATCCGTTGACCGGTGTCATCATCGGAAAGCTCCCGGGAGGCGCGGGAGCGTCCCTCAGCGATGCCCTCGGCCTCAAGTACAGCAACTGGCAGATCGGACTCCAGGTCAGCTTCCCGGTTTCGATCTTCACCTCCAGGGCTCAGTATGCGGCCTCAAAAATCAGCTACGAGCAGGCCCTGGTCGACCTGGCGAGTCTGGAGCAGCGGATCTTCCTCGAAATCCGGACGGCCGTGCGGGCCGTAGAGATCAACTCCAAGAGGGTGCTCGGCTACCGTGCGGCTCGAGAGCTGGCCCAGAGGAAGCTGGAGGCAGAAGAGAAAAAGCTCAAGGTCGGCCTGACCACAAACTATGTTGTCCTCCAATACCAGAGAGACCTGGCCAATGCCAGGACCGCGGAGCTCAAAGCCGTGATCGAACATAACCTCACTTTGGCCTATCTCGATAAATCTCTCGGGACGAGCCTAAAAAACAAGAATATTTTCTTCTCCGCTGTGCGAGCGGCCGAGGATAATTAGTATCAGTCCTTTTTGAGGACGATGCTCCTATTAATCACCCCTCCCTTGAGCGAGTCGTAGGCGAGTTCGGCCGTGCCCCGGCCCTTAATGAGCAACCGCAGCTCCACCCGGCCGAAGCCGGGTATCCCGTTCTCGAGCCAGATCATATTTTTTTGCGTCTTGATCTTCCGGGTCAGGCCGCGGAATCTGTCAAAGACCTGCCCGGCCGCGACCAGCTCAACCCCTGTGCCGGCGACGGTCAGCCTGTCGGGACGGTGGAGCTTCTTCTGAATTGTGACCGCCGCCAGGGACGGAGTCACCCGGCTATTTTTAATGGTCACATCGACCTGGAAGAGGTTGTCGTTGACCCTCGTCACTTCTGCTCTTTCGATCTCCAATCGAGCCAGTTGGTCGGCATGGTAGAGACAGAAAGCGGCGTTGCGGTGGCACGTTTCGGCCAAGCGGAATAGGGGAGGGACACGCTCGCCGAACTTCCTGACGCCGCCGATCTCGATATCGCCGTAAAGAGGATGCTTGTACGGTTTCCAGTCGCTCCATTGTTCCCCCATAAGGACAAAGTCGTGGTAGAGCATCGCGGCCAAGCGTCGCTGCTGGTCCATCATCGTCTGGAGATCTTCATCCGGCTCGTCCCCTTCGCCGCGGCGCCGTTCTGACGGCAGGTCCTGAGGATCCATATCGAGCTCATTGGAGAACGTGAAAATCCCGAGGGCACTGTAGAGGAAATCAACGCTCCCTCCATAGACCGTATACATGTCCTTGTAGATCGTGACATAGCGATAGCCGGGGAGGATCTTCTCTCCCGTCTTGGCGACATAGTCATAGACCTTCCGGTCCGCGGGAGTGAAATCACCCAGATTCTTGGCCCCCGGCCCGCGCAGGATCATCCCCCCGCTATTGTGGAAATTCTGGGCACCGGCGATATTGGGATGGGCAAGGATGAAATCACGGACGGCCTTGGTCTCCGGCCAAAAGAACGGATAATCTCCGGAGCCGCGCTGGACGTAGTCGGGCTGCCAGTTAAAACCGTAGTTCCGGTTCATGTCGTAGCCCCCGGGACCGTCCTCGTTGATCAGACCGTCTCCATCATTGTCCAGGCCCTCCTCACCGAGCAGAATGTATTCACCTTTTTCTCCGGGTTTGACCCGGATCATGATGCGGGGATCATCCGGATGGGGTCGGTGTGTCCCCTGGGGGTCCTTTTTTCTCATCTGAGTGAATGAGCCGTCTCCGTCCAGGTCGTCCGGGCCGTCTTCATCGGCGACTCCGTCGCGATCCGAATCATAGGGGATGAGGCCGGAGCGTGGGGAATTCGGGTCCGCGGCTTTGTTAATGTACCAATCGCGGCTGTCCGGGTTCATCGTAGGGACAATATAGAACGCCCGTTCGTCTAGGAGCCGCGTCGCCAACTCGGTCTTCCCATAATTTTTGAGCAGATAATAGGCCGCATAAAGGGCGACTTCCGTCCCCTGGATTTCGTTGCCGTGGATATTGCCGTCGATATAGTAGCCCGGCTTCCGCTCGGCCGGGCCGGTCTTGGGATTATTCAGGATGATGGCCCAGATGTCCCTTCCGGCATATGTTTTTCCGATGGACTGGACCTCGGCCAACTGAGGATAAGCCCGCCCCAAGGCCCGGAGGGCCTCCGTCAACGCAGCATGATCATAGAAATGATCAAATGACAGGGTCAGTTCCTCAGCAGCGGAAAGGGCGGGGCAAACCCCGTGAAAAAGAATAAAAAACCCGATGGCAAGAGCGACTTTTCTAATCGGTTTGGGCATGATCTCCTCCTTCAGTCCAAAACGGCGGTGGTCGATACCTTTCCCAGCTGCGGGGTCATGGCGGTGATGGTCAAGGACGACCCCTTTTTGCCTCTGACCGTCCACTCGACCTTCCGGGTATCACCGCTCCCGCCGAGGAAAGGTATAGACTCGACAGGGCGGCCGGAAAATAAGGACTGTCCCGGGGAAAGACCGAGCCGCACCGTGATCGGCCAGGCTGTCCGAGCCCTCCGGCCCTGGGCGCTCGAAGTGGGGAACCAGCCCGGGTTGGTGAAATAAACCGTCAGCTGATAAACCTCCGGCCCGAGGGCTTCGACCTCGGTTTTGCTGATGGTCAGCCCGGGAAGCTTGCCCATGAGTTTGATGAAAAAATCTGCGTGGAAATCGAGGCTCTGTTCAATTTCGCCCCGCGGGGGGACGACCTTGAGGTAGGGCACGAAACCTCCGATTTCGACCTCTCCTAAAGTGGGGTGCGGGAAAGGTTTCCAGTCCACAAAGCCCTTCCCCTGGAGCGTGGCGTCCGCCCATTTGAGGATATAGGCGTCGGGATGTTCATCTTCCTCAGCCCGGGGCCGCGGGGGCATCTTTCCCAGCATCTCGGCCATTTTCTGGGGATCCAGCTGTCCCGATTTGACCATCTTGACGAGCGCCTCAGCCTTGAAATTGGCCGGCGCTCCCTGCTCCTTGAGGAAAGCATCGATCTTTTCCTCTCCCAAGGCGATAAACTCATCCGACGACATCGCCTTAAGTCTCTCGGCCGTCAACGCGTCCTTGGCCGGCTCTTTCTTCGGTTTGGGCACGGACCAGAGATCGACCGAAAAGACGGGAACCCCATACTGAAAATAGGCGTAGGCGGCGAACGATCCCTTGCCCACACCCCTGGCCCGTCTTTCGGGATAGTCCAGCTTGGCCTCTTTAAGGGCGTCCTTGTATTCCTTCTGGATCGCCTCGATATAAGGCATATCTTGACGATCGATCTGGACGGCCGCACCCATACCCAGGAACATGGCGACCATGTCTTCTGTTATCTCCATCCCCCCGCCCGCTCCCGAGGCCCGGAAGGCTTCGACAATTTCCTTGAGGGTGTACTCCTGGTCGGGCTCCAGGCCCAGGAAGGTGGTGAACATACTCGGGACCCTG
>CAYOZW010000176.1:0-7060 GCA_964408495.1 uncultured Eubacteriales bacterium | reverse complement strand
CTCGATCTCCGCCAGGCGGTTCTGGGCCTTTTTAGCCAGCTTGCTCTCTGGATAATCTGTCACAAGCTTGGTGAAAAAGGGGATGCTTTCCTCTGTTTTGTTCCCTTTGTAGTAAGAATCAGCCAAGTAGAAGTAGACTTCGTCCATCTTGGAAAAACTGGGGAAGCTGGTCAGGATCTCGGTCAATCGGCTGGTCGCAGCTTTGAAGGCTTTTCTTTTGTAATAGTGATAGCCGATCGTGAAATTGTGGGCCGCCAGCCTTTCCTCGCTCTCGGAGATCTGTTTCTGGGCCAGCTTCGCTTCTTCGCTTAGAGGATAATTGGTGAGGACCTTCTTGAACTCGGTCAGCGCCTGGGCCGTCTTGGTCTGGTCGCGTCCCGGTTTGAGGGCTTTCTTGAAGAAGGTCATGGCGATCTGGTACTGGGCACGGGAAGCGGAAGGGCTGTAGGGATAGAGCTGGATGAACTCCCGGTATTCAGCGGCGGCCAGGATCATGCTGCTTTCGTCGCCTTTCTTGAAATACGTATCGGCGATCGCCAGCTTGGCTCTCTGGGCATAAAAGCTCTTGGGAAAGGAATCGATCACCTGGCGAAAGTACAGACGTGCCTTTTCGGCGTCTTTTTCCATGATCTCTTGGCCGGCCTTGTAGAGGGCTTCGTCCGAGGCGGCGATTTCGGGGGCGATCTCGACCGGCTTCTCTTTGCAGCTCCCGGCGCCCAAGCCGCAGAGCAAGGCGATGATGATGATCAGACGGATTTTGCTCAGGGACGTCATTTTGGTCCTTTATTCATTTTAGGATTGATATAGCGTCTTGACCCATTCCCACTCTTCCCGCAGCCCCTGCTCAAGATCGGTGCGGGGAGAATAGCCGAGGTCGCGCTGCGCTTTCTGGATATCGGCGAAAGTGTGGAGGACGTCGCCTTTTTGCCGCTCGGAAGGCTTGGTCTTGATCTTTTTCCCGCAGATGGTTTCGAGCAGGGGGAAAAGGTCCTTCAATTTCTCCCGGTGTCCTCCGCCGATATTGTAGACTTCGCCCGGCCTCCCTTTCCGGGAAGCTAAGAAGCAGGCTTCGACGATGTCGTCGATAAAAGTGAAATCCCGCGTCTGTTCCCCGTCGCCGAAGATTTCCAGGGGCCGGTCTTTGGCGATCGCCTGGAAGAACTTGTGGAAAGCCATGTCCGGTCTCTGGCCCGGTCCGTAGACCGTGAAGAAACGGAGGGAGACGGTCGGGACTCCATAGTTCTTGAAATAGAGGAAACACAGCTGCTCGGCGGCCAGTTTAGTGACCCCGTAAGGGGAGAGGGGATGGAGGAGGCTCGTCTCAACCATCGGAAGCTCCGGTGTCAGCCCGTAGACCGAAGATGAGGAGGCGTACAGGAAAAGGCGGATCGACGTTCCTTTGGCCGCTTCCAGGAGCCGCTGGGTGCTCTGGATGTTGTTCTGGATATAGACAGAGAAATTCTTCCCCCAGCTCGACCGCACCCCGGCCTGGGCAGCCAGATGACAGAGGACGTCGACCTGCGGGAGGATAGTCTCGAGGTCAAGCTCGAGGATGTCCCGTTCATGGAACTCGAAATGGGGATTCCCGGCGAGAGGCGCGAGGTTTCTCTCTTTGATCCAGCGGGGGTAGAAATCGGTGAAAGAATCGACGCCGACGACCTGAACTCCCTCCTGGAGCAGCCGGCGGCTGAGATGAGATCCGATGAATCCAGCCGCTCCCGTGACCATCGCTCTCATGATGGCTTTCCCCTGCTGATGATCTCCTTGAGCCGGGAGATGACCTGGCGGGGTTCTGCGGCGCCGAAGATGGCCGCTCCGACCACGAGGATTTCCGCTCCGTCCTGGAGCAGACTTTCCGCGTTGTCGGTGTTGATCCCCCCGTCCACCTCGATGGGGATGGAGAGCTTCTGGCCACTGATCCAGTCCTTCAGCCGGCCGATCTTCTTGTGAGTGGCATCCACGAAGCGTTGTCCTCCGAACCCGGGGTTCACCGACATCACCAGGATATAATCGAGCTCGCTGAGGATGTCATTGAGGAAGTGAATCGGGGTGGCCGGGTTGAGGGCGATCCCCGCCTTGCTCCCCAGCTCCTTGATCAGGGTGATGTCGCGATGGAGATGGGTGGAAGCCTCGACATGAATGGAAATCCAGTCGGCCCCGGCCTCGCGGAACAGGGGGATGAAGAAACCGGGGTTATCGACCATCAGGTGGACGTCGATCGGCAGGCGGGTCCTCTTTTTCAAGGCCGCAACGGCCTGCGGGCCCAAGGTCAGGTTGGGGACGAAGTGACCGTCCATGACGTCGATGTGGATCCAGTCGGCCCCGGCCCCTTCGAGCATCTGGACGGCTTCCCCGATCCGGGAAAAGTCGGCGGACAAGATCGAGGGCGCGAGTCGGATCATCGGCTGACCTCCACTGAGATGAGGCTTCGTTTGGCGATCCCGTAGCCCTGGGTGGGGAACTGCTTGATGATGATCCCCGAGTCGAGACCGGGATAGTAGGAATACCGGATATCGGCCACCTTGAAACCGAGCTCCTGGAGCCGGGTGATGGCCGGACGAAACTTCCTCCCGATGAGATCGGGCATCATGTATTTCGGCTCGACGTCGCCCTGGCTCACCAGAAAATGGATGGGAGTCGCCCGCTTGATTTTCGCTTCCCCGGGCGTGGGCTCCTGAGCGATGATGCGGCCGGCCGCATACCGCGGCGTATGGATCTGGGCGATCAATCCCCTCTGCAACCCGGTTTCGTCGAGGATTTTACTGGCGGCTTCCATGCTCCGGCCGACGAGCGCCGGGGTTTCGATCATCTCGCTCCCGCCGCTCAGGACGACTCGGATGAATCGGTTGACCCGAATCTTAGACTCTGCCGGCGGTTCCTGGGAGATGATCTTTCCCCGCTCGAAGCGGTCATTGAATTCAACACCCTTTTCCAGGAGAGACAGTTTCTTCCCGGCGAGCTCACGTCTCGCCTCGGCCACCGTCTTTCCCGAAATGTCCGGCACAGAGACAATTTCCCCCTTCTGGATGACCCGGGAGGAGAGGACCGCGCTGGAGAGAAAGACGATCAGGAGACCCAGGAGGAATTGGCTGTAGGCGAGAATCTTCCGCGCCGGCATATTGTGGGCACCACGCTGTACGGTCACTCGGATTTGTGATTTTCCAAATCAAGATACCACATAATAATAACGATGTAAACACGACGGGAGTTTCGCGTTAGCCTCTCTTTTTTCGTGATGCCCGCTGAAATGATCGCGGATTTGAAGGTGCTTCCGAGTTTTGCAGGCAGTCCTTTCATTGTGTCCAATCACCCCTTTTATTATAATGACGCTGTTGCGCCTATAGCCGAGAGGAGAAACACAGGATGAGCGAGATTTCTGATTTCCGGAGCGACACGGTCACCCGGCCCACCGAGAGCATGCGTCGCGCGATGGCCGAGGCGGTCGTCGGCGACGATGTCCTCGGTGACGACCCGACGGTCCAGAAGCTGGAGGCTCTGGCCGCCGGCATCATGGGCAAGGAAGCGGCCCTTTTTGTTCCGTCGGGGACGATGGGGAATTCGATCGCCGCCAAGGTCTGGACGCGCGAGCTGGAGGAAGTGATCGTCGAGGCCCGGTCGCATATCTACAACATGGAATCCACCCACTTGACTTTCATCTCCCGGGTGACTCCGCGGCCTCTCCCTTCGCGGCGCGGCGCCATGAGCCCGGAGGAGGTCGAGGCCAATATCAAGAAACCGTCTGTCCATATCCCGCGGACCTCCCTGATCTGTGTCGAGAACAGCCATAACAACTGGAGCGGGGCTGTCCTGCCGCTTGAAAATCTGAAATCCCTCCGAGCGGTTGCCGATAAGCACAGTCTTAGAATTCATCTGGACGGAGCGCGGATCTTCAACGCCAGCGCCGCCTCCGGCATCGCGGTGAAGGAATATGCGGCCCTCGCCGATTCGATAATGTTCTGTCTTTCCAAGGGGCTTTCGGCTCCGGTGGGATCGATGTTGGCCGGTCCCGGCGATTTTATAGATCAGGCGCGACGGGTCCGCAAGGCGCTCGGGGGTGGGATGCGCCAGGCGGGCGTCCTGGCCGCGCCCGGAGTCATCGCCCTGACCGAAATGACGGGACGCCTGGTCGAAGATCACGTCCGGGCCAAGAACCTGGCTGTGGCCATCAGCCAGCTTCCCGGTGTCAAGCTGGATCCCGGTCAGATCGAAACCAACATCATCATCTTCGGATTTTCGTATCCGCGTCTTTCCATCGACGATTTCCTGGCCGAACTCAAAAAACGCCGCGTCCTCGCCCTGGCTACGAGCGCTGGAATCCGCTTCGTCACTCACAAGGATGTAGACGACGAGGACGTCGAGCGGGCGATCGCCGCCTTCAGGGAGATTCTAGGCTAGCGCTTCGGCGACGAGCTGGGCCAGGTCTTTGACCTTGATCTCGGCCTTATTCTTATCCTTGAGCCCGTCCTTGAGCATATTGAGGCAGAAGGGACAGGATGTTGCCGCGAGCTCGGTCCCTGTGGCGATGACCTCGTCGGTCCGCAGGTGGTTGATGCGCTGGCCGAGATTTTCCTCCGTCCACATCAACCCGCCTCCCGCCCCGCAGCAGAAGCTGTGCTCATGGTTGTTCTTGAGCTCCTTGAACGTTTCCGGCGCCAGCGCGGCGATGACCTGCCGGGGCTCCGCGATGATCCCGTTGTGGCGTCCTAGGTAGCAGGAATCGTGGTAGGTCAGCCGGAGGGCCTCCTTTGATCGGACAGACAGGCGCCCGTCCTTCAACAGTTGCTGAATCAGAGTGACATGAGGGATGACCTCGATCTCAGCCAGCCGGGCCACATCCTCTTGTGGGACGTCGGAGAGGAGTCCCCGGAGCTTCGGGTATTCGTTCTTGAAAGTGTTGAACCCGTGAGGACAGAAAGTGATGATTTTCTTGACCTGATACCGGCTGAACAGTCCGATATTCTCCGCAGCCAGAGTCTGGAAGAGATACTCCTGGCCCAGCCGCCGGGCCGAATCGCCGCAGCATTTTTCTTCCGTACCCAGAATCGCGAAATCGAGGCCGGCCTTTTTCAGGATCGTCACCATCGCCTTGGCGATTTCTATGCCCCCTTCATCGAACGACCCGGCGCAGCCCACCCAGAGGAGGTATTCGGCCGAGCCGCGCTCCGCCATCAGCGGCACATCCAGGCCGGCGGTCCAGTCCGCCCGCTTGGCGAAACCGATCCCCCAGGGATTGGAGTTGGATTCCATGTTGCGGAAGAAGGGATTGAGCTCCTGAGGGAACCGGCTCTGCATCAGGACCTCGCTCTGGCGGACCCCGATGATCTTCCGGATGTGCTCGATTTCGACCGGGCAGACGTGCTGGCAGGCGCCGCAGGTCGTGCAGGTCCAGATCTCTCCTTCGCCGTGCACATCGGGAAACAGCGGGGGAAGGTCGTCACGTTTGTCGGGGACAAGGTTTCGCCTCTGGGCGAGAAGGTGGTTCTCTAGGTTGAAAATGATCATCTTCGGGGAGAGCGGCTTGCCGCTTGTGAAGGCCGGGCAGGCGTCCTGGCAACGTCCGCATTCCATGCAAGCGAAGGCGTCGAGATAATCTTTCCAGGTGAGGTCGGCGGCTTTCTCCGTGCCGAAGACCTCTGCTTTCTCGATGTCGATGGGCCTGATCTCACGGCTCGAGCCAGGCGCCCGGAAGTAGACGTTGACCGGCCCGGTGAACATATGAAAATACTTGGAGTGAGGGACGTAGGCGATGAAGCCGAAGACGACCAGGATATGGAGCCACCAGGAAATCTTGAAATGGGCGGCCAGGGCTCCGGCCGGCAGTCCCGAAAGACTCGAGGCCAGGGTTTTCCCGAGGAAGGACAACCGGACGGTCTCCGGGTGGGAGGCGATGGCAAAAGCCTCAAAATAGAGGTAGCTGAGGGTCACCAGGATCAGGAAGATATATATCAGGCCGGAGTCAAGAATGGTGGTCTGGTAGGCCTTCGGCCGGACGATGAAGCGGCGGAAGGCAAAAAAGGCTACGCCGACCAGAACGAGGATGGCGAAGACGTCGACGATGAGCGAGAAAAAGAGACCGAAGCCGGCCTCGCCGAAGAGATAGAACTTGTCGAAGTATCCTTCCAGAGTATGGTTGACGGTCATGGTGTCAAAGGTCAGGGCGCCATAAAAAATAAGGACATGCATGAGCCCGGTGAAGATGCGCTCGTCCTTGAGCGTGCATTTCTGGAGAAAAACCTTGGCCAGCACATTCCCCAGCCGGCGAAAAGGGCTGTCCCCCCGCTCTTCCCGTCTTCCCCGGCGGAGAATTTGGAGCCGCAGATAAACAGGGTAAGCAAAGGCTCCGAAGGTAGCCAGGATGATCACTGAAAAGAGGACTTTTTCCCAAGATGAAAGCATGCTCCCTCCTGTTAAAAAGGAATGGCAATTCCCCAAGCCAGCTTATGGAAAGTCTGTTTGTTCCCCAGCGGGCTCCTTTGCGCGTCCGCCCAGATTCCCCCGCCGAACGAGGCCTCGAGCCAGTCGGCCAGACGAAAGCGCAGGATGAGTTCGGCCAGCCCGGTCTCCACGCGTCCGGCGACCGCGCCGGACTGCCCGATGACCTGGAGGCTCAGGCTGCCGGTCCTCCCGAACGAGACTCCGACCCGGAGGCCATATTCCTGGGCGAGCTTTTCTCCCGAGAGGTCGAGATAGACTCTTTGATTGGTGCTGTGGAAGAACCGCAAGAAGGGCTCGATTAGAAAGGATTCCCCAGCCCAGGAAAGATGGACCCCGATATAGTTCCGGTTGGTGTAGTAGGGTTTGCCGTTCAGGTAGCTGGTGTGGTCCGAATCGTGGTCGGAATCGTGTCCGATATCCAGGGCCAAAAAGGCGGCCAGCCGCTGCCGGATAGAAAAATGCCAGTCGAACTTGGTCCTCTCTCCGTCTTTGTCGTGAGTGACGAGCTGGGCATGAAAGGCCGTGCCCGGCGTGATCAAGAAATAGTCATGAAAACCGAAGTTCCAGCGGTCCTCCTCGCCGCTGAGGTCATTGGGCCCCATGCGGTGGAATCCGAACGGGCAGA
>CAYOZW010000175.1:0-7082 GCA_964408495.1 uncultured Eubacteriales bacterium | reverse complement strand
TCGATGAGCTATTTTATTTTTGGCGGGCTAGGATTGCAACTCAGGGCCGACTACAACACCAAAGTCAAGATCAGTGATGACCAGGGCAGTCAATACAATATGGTCTGGTCCTGGACGAGTGGTGCCGGTCCGTTCGATGTAGAGGAGGTTTGGCCGGTCACCGGCGAATTTTCACTCATGCCGATCAGCCTTAACCTCATCTACAAGATCCAAGGCAGCGGGGTATTTATTCCTTATATTAGCGCTGGGGTGACCTATTTCACGGGCAATGTCAAGATCTCGACCAGAGGAGCCTATGCTTTTTCGTACGTATCCGGAGAATATAGACGCATCGAATACCTAAGTCTTCCTTTGGGCATAGATGAATCGCTCAGCGGTGTCGGTTTTAATTTGAACGGGGGATTTGACATCCGGTTAATGAAGAACATGGCTTTAACCGTGGATGCCGCCTATTTCATCAAATCCAAGACGGAAAAAAATTGGGCCGTGGCCCCCGGTACGTATCCCGGAAACAATTTTCCAGAACTCTCTTGGATAATCGATCAAGAATCTGCCGAAATTCTTTCCGATGCGCTGGGCACCTTGTCGATCAATCCCTCATTCTTCAAGGTCGTGGGAGGGATCAAGTTTATCTTCTAAGAATGCAACTCCAGCAATACTTGGCTTTCGCCCTTTTGGCATCGGTGTTGAGGCCGTTCAACTGAAGAATTAGGAGCTCTGCCTAAATCGCTTGTCTATAACTATTGGATGGAAAACCTGCGCCCGGTTCATCAGGCAGGGATTAAAATCAGAAATAGAATCCTAAACCGAAATTAAGGAAAATCCCATTGGCTCCAAACTTGGCGAAGGAAGAAGAC
Source organism: uncultured Eubacteriales bacterium (assembly GCA_964408495.1). Classification (GTDB taxonomy): domain Bacteria; phylum Acidobacteriota; class Aminicenantia; order Aminicenantales; family UBA8522; genus UBA8522. The sequence goes on along the minus strand of CAYOZW010000175.1, from coordinate 6,225 downwards.
GGAATGGCCGAGAAACCGTTGTAGGTCGCTTTTTTCCACTTATAATTGAAAACCCCGACATAGCGGATTTCTCCGAAGTAGAACAATTTGTGGTTTTTCGATCTTTTGATGAAGCCGACCAGACCATGAACCCCGAACGATGAGCCGTAGGTGATAATGATGTTCACATTCTCGTAATCCATTTTGACCTTTGGGGCATTATAGAGACCGGTTCCTCCTCCGACATAGATGTTGTAAGAACGTTGGGAGGGGAGCTCATAGCTCAACGTCAAGGTGAGAGGTATCCGGCTGAAAGTGACTTGGTCCCCACCGGCGATCACTCCCGAGTTCTGGTAGTCGATGCCGAGTTCCAGCTTTAGGCCCTGGGTGATGATGTAGCCGAAATCTAAGCCCAAATTGCCCCCTCCTCCGGGGTGGAGGGTAATAGGATCAGATTGGTCATTAATGATTTTATAGGTGCCGGTCTCGATCGATTCAAAACCCAATCCAACACCAACGGTCAGCCGGAGAGAGAACCTAGGATTTTTTGTCGTTTCTGCCGCCTGGACGGGGACAACTGGTTTTTGAGGTTGTTCCCTTTCTGTCTGGACTTGTTCCTTGGGGGACTCTTGAGGTTTCGGTTGAGCCAGGAGCTCGAGTTGATTTTGATGGATGAAGCCGTAGACATTGGCGGCCACCGCCACCTTATACCAGGCCCCATATTTCTCTTCAGATTCGAGCACGGTCCCGAGGGGAGCTTGTCCCATGAGCCTGGTTTGAGTGTCGGGACCTTCTCGGATCTCTGCGTCTTGGGCGATGACCCTAAGCGCGATTGTCTTCCCGAACTCCTCTCGGCTGGCTTCCGCGGGCGCTTCTCCAGCTCCCTCTTCCAAAACCAGAATATCACCCTGATGAATAAAGCCTGAGAGCACATAGCCGCTCTCATCCGGAGGCAGGTTGACCCGATACCACTCTCCGCTTTTCGTTTCGGCAGTCAAGACCGATCCAAAGGGAATCTTAGAAACCACAGGACTGGTCACCTTGGCCTCAAGCCGGAGCGGCGCGTCCGGAGTGATCACGCGAATCTTGACATCACCAGCCTTAACGGGATGAGCAGAACTCATCAGCCCGAAAGATAAGAGCATGGCTATAAGAAAAGTTGTTTTGAGCGTCCGTTGGCTTTGCATTCGTCCTCCTTTATAATGGATTGTGATCTGGATGATCACGTCTATGGCTTCCCCGCTATTTTTCGATAAGCGGACCCAGGTCGATGGTTTCACCAGTCGGGAAATGGACCTGGAATGTCTCTATGGACCGGGGGACCACATAAACCCAGGCGATATGCTCTTTTTGGGGGTGATATTGACCGGGACGGCCTACCATGGTGACCGTAGCCAGCATCTGGACCACTCCGTCCGCCGTCAGCAGGACTGGTTTGTATCTCTGTCCGGATTCAGCGGCGATCTGGAGGGCGAGATCTTTGAAATTTTCTTCATCTCCAGCCAAAAGCTCGAACTCAATGAACATGACCTGGTCACTCTCTTTCATTTCGGGGGGGGCAAAACCGAGAGCGCTCTGGTCGAAAGCCACCGCAGTGATCCGAAAGGTGAACCCGGCGATCGAAATCGGTGATTTCGAGGCAAGGATGGGTGCCTGGCCCAATGCCGCAAGGGCTGAGACTAATAGCAGCACAGGCAACCCGCACAAGGCCTTAGTCAAAAAGTATCGACACATGTTGGTTGACCCTCTCCCCTCAATATAGAGAGCGGGAAGAGTCCGAGTGTCAAAGAAATGTAAAGAATTGTAAAAGATATCCGGGCCGCTTTATGAACACAGCGGGATTAGGGATGACCCCCAACGAAGGATCTTACCTGGAGTTGATCTCGAGTGCCGTTCTTCCTGCAAAGGGCAGGCCGTTTTTGAGCTTTCCCGCGACCGTGATTTCAGTGCCCTGGTCACCCGGCAGGATTCGAGCCGCCTTCCCTAAGGCGAACTCAAACCTCAACTCCGAGACCCCATCGCCATCAGAGTCTTCCCAGGTGATCCTCTTTTTTTTCACTCCTGACTGGCCGTTAAACTGCAGAGTGGAGGTATCGATATCCTCCCCGGGAATCTGGGCCGGCAGTTTGATGGTGGCGGTGATGGTTTTTCTATCGTCTCTTGAATGAAGCCAGCCGGGATCAATCGTTAAAATGGCGGAGAGGCTGTGTTGTGGAGTCATCAAGGGATAATGATCTCTGGCTCCTCCCGGCAGTTCGTAGGAAGAATCTCCGATTTCATCGTGGTCTTTGTCGGGTCCGCTAAAATCGGACCAGAAGTTCCCTCCTGCGGGACGGCTGTTGTCCCAGTGCTGAAACCCGGCGAGGCCCCTTTCCATCTCCGCCACTGCCGTTTGATTATCGATAATGTCATTATGATAAAATCTGTTTTCGCTGTATCTGCCCCATTCGAGGCCGATCAGAATTCCTTCTTCGTGTCCCATGATGATGTTTTCTCTGATCGTGTTGCGGCCGGAGATATATCCCATTTTGATCCCGATCTTGCGGTTCGCATAGATAAGATTCTTTTCCACTGTAGAGTAATAGCAGGAATCAGGATAGATGCCGGAGCTCATGTTTCGGTAGACATGATTGCCCGACACTTGGATATACCAACCCCATCCCACACGAAGTCCCCCGCCGTTGCTGAAAACCTCGCAGCTTCGGATGATGCTCCGTGAGAACTGATGCGCGTTAACGGCGTAACCTCCGTTATAGGAAAATACGCAGTCCTCGATCAGATGGAAGCCTCCGCTGTTTCTGATGATCATGCCTTCGCTGGCGTTTTCTGTCACCACGCAGTTCTGGATGGTCAGATGATGGATTGGCCGGTTGGAGGTGAGATTGACGCCATCCAGGCCATTCTTGATGGTCAAGCCGTTGAGATGGACATGGCTGGCTGTGACCTGGACGGTGCTGGAGCGTCCGCCTCCGTCGATGACGGTCGTCCCAGGATCTTCTCCCTGCAAAGTCAGGGATTTGCCGAGAATAATGTTTTCCGCATAAATCCCTTTCCTGAGATAAATCGTGTCGCCGCTTCCGGCGGCTGATACGGCGGCTCGTATCGTCGGAAAATCATCCGGGACCGTGAGGGTGCGGCTCTTTTGAGTGAAAAAATCCGGCCAGGCATAGATATCACTCCGACCGGCATCCCCCGTTCTCCCCGAATTTCCATGCTTTTCTATTTCCAGAAACAAGGTGCCTTCGGGCGTAAGGCCGAGAGGATAGAAACGTCCGATGTCGGCATGGATCAGCCGCGCGGGAGGGCGAGGCTGTCCCTCCCAGATCGAAAGAGCCAAAGCATCGACCCTTCCCTTCGACTCGCTGGTGAAGAGGATATTCTTGCCATCGGAGCTCCAGCCCAGAAGGAAAGGGTCGCGCGGCTGGATGCCCAGGGGAATCTTTTTCTTGTCCGGGATGCTGAGGAGAAAGAGTCGGCGTTCCGGTCTCTGGCCGTCTTGGAGCCGGCTGCAAGCCAGATAGCGTCCATCTGGCGAAGGCCTCATCTGATCAAGCCTAGAGGAACCCAAATCCTTGATCAGCTCGATAATTCCTGAAGAGACGGAGACAGAGAATATCTGAGCCGTAAAATCGGGGTTGTTCATTCTAACCAGGATACTGTCGGCATCCCCTCTCCAGCCGAGCGGATAAATGCTCTGCTGGTCGCTTCCGCAGAGAAGCCGGCGGGCGGACGTTCCATCGATGCCCTTGATCCAAAGCTCGCTTTGTCCAGTTAGAGTTCGCCAGCTGTAAGCGATCTGAGTGGAGTCGGGTGAGATCACTCCCATTTCTGCATATTCTTCCTGGTTTTCTCCCCGGCCATTGCGGGCAAAGGGGACCGATTTTTTCTCGATCAGGTCGTATATGCTCATGCCCCCGGTTTCGAGATGGGAATAGGTAAAGAACCGGCCGTCGGGGGAGAGGATTTTTGCCCCCCGGATGCTCCTTCCGCTCCAGACAAGGACGGGGGGGGGCTCCTCCTGCGCTCGGTCTTCAGGAGCCTTGGGTGGAGAAAGGGAGGAGAGCCAGGCCCTGGCAATCTCGACCACGTCGGTTTGATCGGGAAAATCGTTGATTACATCCACAAAGGCGGGCAGGGCCTGGTCCGAACCCATCCGCTTGTAGCACAACCCGAGATAGAACTGCGACAGGGCGGCATAGTATCGGTCATACGGGTGTCTTTTGACGATCTCCTGGAAGATCGGGATCGCCCCTTTCAGGTTGGCTTGCGCTTCCATCATGTACACGCCTCTTTCGAAGAGACGCTTGTAATAGGTGTCCGCGAAGCTGGGCATAGGTGCAGCGAGGAGGATGACCAGCCACAGTCCCTTCGAGGCGAATTTTTTTTTCATGTTTTCCGGCTGCTTCTACAATCCGCCCATAAAGCGATAGCCTTCTCCGTAAACAGAAAAAATCACCTTGGTTTTGGCGGGATCGCGCTCGAGCTTTTTTCTCAGCTTCAGGATATGGTTATCGATAGTTCGCGTGGAGGGATACTTTTCATGCCCCCAGATTTTGTCCAGAAGATCATCCCGGCTGACGACTTCGCCCCGGTGGGATACGAAATGTTTCAGGATCTCGACTTCGAGCGAGGTCAGGTCGAACTCTTTTCCGTCTCGTCTGATCTTGAAATGAATGAAATCGATTTCAATATCGTTGAACTGATAAACCGAGGGGACCGACCTGGTTTCCTGTTTGCCGCGCCGGAGCTGGGCTTTGATCCTGGCTAGGAGTTCTTTGAGGCTGAAGGGTTTGGTGATATAGTCATCGGCTCCGATCTCCAAGCCGACGACCTTATCCACTTCTTCCCCCTTGGCCGTGAGCATGATAATGGGCGTGGGCAGGTTCTTCCTGCGGATCTCCCGGCAGACGTCCAGTCCATCCTTTTTTGGCAGCATGATATCGAGCAGGATCAGGTCGGGAGCATCCTTCAAGGCCCTTTCCAATCCCGCTTCGCCATCCTCTGCCGAGATGACCTCATATCCTTCGAATTCCAGATTCAGCCTCAGGCCGTTGATCAACTCCCTTTCGTCCTCAATGATCAGAATTTTTTCCTTCATGTTTTTCTCTTTGGCGTATTCGATAGAGGAAGATAGAGGAAAAACGAACTCCCCCTTGCCAGCTCACTCTCCACCTCGACTCGACCCCCATGGGCTTCGGCGATGTGTTGAACGATGGTCAACCCCAGGCCGCTGCCTCGGGATTCTGAAACGACCTGGTTCTCGGAGCGGTAGAAGCGCTTGAAGATCTCGTTGAGCTCTTTCCTGGCGATTCCGATCCCCTTGTCGGCGACCTGGAGGACGATCTCGTCAGCGCTCCTGAAAAGCCGGATCGACACCTCTTTCTGATCCGGCGAGAACTTCATGGCATTGCTCAGCAGGTTGATGAGAACGCTGGCCAAGGCCTCCCGGTCGAAGATTACCGGAGGGAGATCCGGGTCGATGTCCAGGTGGATAGAAAAACCCTTTTCCTCAAGATGGGTGCGATAGGAATCCACCGTTTCGGCCACTGTTTGGGCGAGATCGCCGATCTTGAAATTGAATTCCCTTCTTTCCATTTCGATCCGGGAAAAATCCAGGACGTTGTTGATCATATAAGACAGACGTTCGCTCTCGCGGGTGATGATATCGTAGGCCTGCTGTTTGTCCTCGGCGCTCAGGTTCTTTTTGTCTTTGAGCGTTTCTCCGAAGAGACGGATGAGGGTCAAGGGAGTCTTCAGTTCGTGAGAGATGTTATTGACGAACTCCGATTTCTGACGGGTGATTTCAGATTCGCGGGCGATGTCCCGGGCGATCATGAAGGCCCCGAGACACATCAAGGCCAAGACAATTGCGAGCAGAATGCCATGAAAGATATTGTTCCTGAGGGCGGCGTTTTTCAGGTTATCCAGGGCGGATTGGGTCACGATGAGGCGCCAAGGGAAAGGGAATTGTCGGAAGCTGATACTCAACGCGTCCTTGGGGATCATGTCGCTCATTGGGGTTGTCCTGTCCGGGGCCCCCTCCTCGATCACCCGAACCTGAATGCCTGAGGCTTTCGCCAGGGAATCTGCAATCTCGGGGATTTTTTGATTTTTCAGGAATTCGAGGTCCCAGATAAAACCGCAGATGAAGGCCGAGTCCGCCTGCCCATCGTCGAGGCGGGAATAAGAGATAAGCCGCGTGGAACCGTTGAGAACGACAGGCAGCCGGCCTCGAGGTGGTTCGTT
>CAYOZW010000174.1:0-7147 GCA_964408495.1 uncultured Eubacteriales bacterium | reverse complement strand
AAGGGAGTATCCATGAAATACCGCTCGATGTGTTGCACCATCCTCATCTTCGTCCTCTTCTTTGCCTTCACACCCGCGGCCTTTGGACAGGCCCGCCCCTCATCCGGCGCCTCATCCTTTCGCCCGGGATTGGAACTGGAATACGGCTCTCGAACCGTCGGCTGGACAGAAAACGGCCTGGAGACGACATCCAAAATGTCCTCTTTCCTGGCCAGCCTCATCCTCGCCTACGAGATCCAGCCCGGATTTGTGTTTGCCGCCAGAGTCGGCTACACTTCGACGTCCTTTGACAATCTCGCCTTCCGCCAACTCCCCTTTTCCATCGAATTGGAAGCCGGCGGCATCGGCGGGATCCTGCTGGGTGCCGAGGTCGATAAAGCCCTAATGGCCGGGGAAACGTATAGCCTGGACGTAGTCGGCCAGTTCCTCGCCTCTCTGGGATTCAACAAAAAGTGGGATATCCCCGGCCTGGCCGTAGAGGGCTCAGTCCAGGGGAAGCCAACCTGGATGAAGGCCTCTTTCGGTCCTGTCCTCGCCTATCGAGGGTGGGAGGGGATCACGCCGTTCATCTATCCACGTCTGGATTATGTCTGGGGAAAGTTCAAGTTGGACGAGTCCATCCAGGAGCTCCAAGGAAGCGAGGAAAGAGACATCAAGGGGAAGGCCATCTTCGGGCTTGGCCTGGGAGCTGACCTCGAGCTTTCCACCCGCCTCCTTCTCCGGGGCGAGGCCGCCCTCTATCTCCGGGAAGGCGGCACTGATTATTCGTTCACGGTCCGAACGCTTTTCGCGTTCTAGCCAGTCTAGAGGAAACGATGGGTATCCTAAAAAGAAAGAGAATCGCGGCGCTGCTCCTTTTGCTCGGATTGTTCGCCTCGGCCTACGGCCTCCAAAGGGTCCGTGAGGAGAGGACCAGAAAACGGGAAATTCCCATGGTGCGGCAGGAGATCCGCTCGCTCAACAGCGGCCTTCCCTTGCGGCTGGAAGGGCCCCGCTTCGCTCCCGATCAGGTCCTCGTCCGGTTCAAATCCGGACTAAAAACCCAGCTCATCGAGGGCACTCTGAACCTTTACGGGACTTCGACAATCAAGGAAATTCCCCCGCTCAATATTTATCAGGTCAAGATACCCGCTGGGACGACCGTCGAAGAGGTGGCCTCTGTCCTCAGCCGGAATCCGGATGTCGAATATGCCCGTCCCAACTATATCGCCAGGATCGCCGTTACGCCTAATGATGCCCTTTTCCGCTATCAGTATGCTTTGAACAATACGGGCCAGGATATCGGAGCGCCCGGGAGCCCCAGCGGCAAGGCCAGCGCCGACATCCGGGCGACCGCCGGCTGGGAGGAGACCAAGGGAGACGCGACCACGATCATCGCTATCGTCGATTCCGGCGTCGATTTTGACCATCCCGATATCAGGAACAAAGTCGTTTCGGGGGGACGGGATTTCTATAATGATGACTGGGACGCCACCGACGACAATGGCCACGGGACCTACGTCGCCGGGATCGCCGCGGCCGACACCAACAACGACGAAGGCATGGCCGGAGTGGCCTGGAACTGTATGGTCCTTCCGGTCAAGGTCACCGACGAGGAGGGCCTGGCCTATTATTCAGATGTCATCGCCGGAATCATCTGGGCGGCCGACAACGGCGCCCAGGTCATCAACCTCAGCCTGGGGGGGGATGTCCCCGATGATGGGTTGAGGGATGCCCTCCGCTATGCCTATAACAAAGGAGTGGTGGTCGTCGCCTCAGCCGGCAATGACGATACTTTTGTTTACTACCCCGCAGCTTATGACGCCTATTGCCTGGCCGTCGCCGCGACCGACTATAACGACGACCGGACACCCTGGTCCTGCTTCGGACCCGAGGTGGACGTGGCGGCCCCCGGAGATTCGGTCTTGAGTATCGTCCCGACCTGGTACTGGGGTCCGGACTATCTCCCCTACGCCTTTGGGGATGGGACCTCGGCCTCGGCTCCGCACGTGGCCGGTTTGGCCGCGCTGCTCAAGGGACTCAAGCCCTGGCTTTCGGTGGATGACATCATGAACGTTATCCGCTTCTCCGCAGACGACGTGAATTCAGGCGATTTTCCCGGGAGAGACGACTACATCGGCTACGGGCGGATCAACCTGGAAAAAGCGCTCGTCCCGATCAAGGTCACAAGATAAAAGGGGATGCTCGGCTCTCTCCGCATCAAGAACCTGGCCACTATCGAGGACCTGGAAATCCGCTTCCAGGAGGGCTTTTCGATCCTCAGCGGAGAGACCGGGGCCGGGAAATCGATCATCATCGACGGCCTTCGCCTGCTCCTGGGAGACAAAGCCTCGTCCGACCTCGTCAGGACGGGAAAGGCCGGAGCGACGGTTGAAGCCATTTTCCGGCTGCCCCCGGTCCAAGCCGGTTCCGCAGAGCTCTCCTCCAACGAGGAGGGGGAAGTCCTCATCCAGCGGCAGATCTTCCAGGAAGGAACGGGGAAAGCCTATCTCAACGGCGTGCTCGTCCCGGCCCGGAAGCTCAAGGAGATCGGTCCTTTCCTAGTAGACATCTACGGCCAGAACGACCACATCTTCCTCCTCCAGATAGAAAACCATCTGCTCTATCTCGATGAATTCCTCGGTCTAAGCGGCTTGCGGGAGGAAACGGCCCGGCTGGCCCAGGACCTCCGCCGGCTGATCCGCCGGAAAGAGGACCTGGAGACGAAGAAACGGGAAAGAGAGCGGCGTCTGGATTTCCTGGGCTTCGAGGTCAAGGAGATCGAGGCTGCCGGGCTTCGCCGTGGAGAATGGGAGGAGATCCAGGCAGAAAGGGACATCCTCAAAAATGCCGAAAAGGTCGCTCTTCTGGTCGACTCCGGCCTCGGCTGTGTCCACGGCGAGGAAGGTTCGATCTTGACCGTTTTGGCTAGGCTGCAAGAGGTCGTCGGCGGGCTCGGCCGGTTCGATCCCGGCATCAAAGCCTACGCCGAGCCGCTCGGACAGGCATCCATCGCCGTGCGCGAGCTGGCCGATGTCCTGATCAAGTTCAAAGACAGGGAGACCTTCGGGCCGGAATGCCTGGAGCAACTGGAGGAAAGGCTGAGTACGATCGAGAATCTCCGGCGCAAGTACGGCGAGACGATCGAGGCCATCCTCGACCACCTAGCCAAGGCCAAGCAGGAGCGCGCCGAGTTGACCGGCTCCGAAGAGACCCTGGCCGGGCTCGAGGCTGAGATCCAACGCATGTTTGGAGAATATCTCGCCCGAGCGGAGAAGCTCTCCCGGCAGAGGCGGACCGGATGTCCAAAGCTCGAAGCGCTGGTGGAAAAAGAGATCGCTCTCCTGGGCATGAAGAGGGCCCGGTTCCGGGTCAAGATGGAGACCGCTGAGACCGCCTCCCTCAACCCGTCTCAAGTCCCTGAGCTGGGCGTTGACGAGGTCGAATTCCTGATCAGTCCGAATCCGGGGGAGGACCTGCGGCCCCTCCGCAAGACCGCTTCGGGGGGGGAACTGAGCCGCCTCATGCTGGCCATCAAGACCATCGGCAAAAAAAAGGATGAAGCGAAGACGCTCATCTTCGATGAGATCGATTCGGGGATCGGGGGCAAGACGGCCGAGAGCATCGCCGCGAAGCTGCGCGAATTGTCCAAGCGCCACCAGGTCATCTGCATCACCCACCTTCCCCAAATCGCCTCCTTCGCGCCGCACCATTTCCGGATAGAAAAAACGGTGGCCAAGGACCGCACTTTCACGACCGTCCAAGAGCTCGGGTTCGAAGAGAGGGTAACCGAGATATCGCGGCTCCTCTCCGGCAGCCGGACGACACCGGCCTCTCTTCAGAACGCCCGAGAGATGCTCCTCCTCAATCTCGGGGAGATAAAGACAGGAAGGAAACGCCCCTGAACCGATCCCAGGATGCCGGACGAATCTTTGAACGGTCACGATCCTGGAGCAGATTTTGTAGCCTTTCCGGACGCGTTGTATAATACCCTCCGCCATGGACACCCGAAGCCGGCCATTTCACTATTTCATCCGCACCTTCGGCTGCCAGATGAACGAGAGCGATTCGACGAGAATCGCCGGACTGCTCGGCTCGACCGGAGCTGTCCGGGCTGAGCGTCCCGAGGAAGCCGACCTCATCGTCGTCAACACTTGCGCCGTCCGGAAGAAATCGGAGGAAAAGCTTTTCTCCTACCTCGGCCGCTTGTCCCGCATCAAGAAAAAAAAGCCCGTCCGGATCGCCGTCGTGGGCTGCGTCGCCCAAATCAGGGGGCGGGAACTCCTGGAAAAACGAACGGCCGTCGATTATGTGCTCGGTCCGGATAACTCCGCTGAGCTTCTGGCCCTGGTCCGTGAAGAGGAGGCCAGAAAATATATCTCCACGTCCTGGAAAAAAGAGTGGCAGGAGATCCCGCCCGACCTCATCCTCCACGACAGCCAGGTCAGCGCCTACCTGACAGTGATGGAGGGATGCGATAATTTTTGCACTTACTGCATCGTCCCCTATGCCCGAGGCAGAGAGAAATACCGGCCTCTCTCTTCCATCCTCGGAGAAGCAGGCGACCTTGCCCGGAAGGGTTTTCTGGAAATCCAGCTTTTGGGACAGAACGTGAATTCTTATCGGGATCCCGATTCGGGCCGTTCATTCCCGGAACTCTTGAAAGAGGTCTCGAATATCGCCGCTCTCGAATGGGTCCGCTTCATCACCTCCCACCCCAAGAATTTCCGTCCTGAGACCGCAGAGACGATGGCCGCCCACAGAACGATCTGCAAGCAGCTCCACCTCCCTCTTCAGTCCGGCTCGAACGCCGTTCTGAAAAGGATGAACAGAGGCTATTCCAGGGAAGATTACCTGGGCATCGTCTCCCTGCTCAGGAAGCTGATGCCCGAGATCTGTCTCAGCACGGATATTATCGTCGGGTTTCCCGGCGAAAGCGAAACGGACTTCGAGGAGACGCTCGGAATGCTCCGGGAGGTCCGCTTCACCAATATCTTTTCCTTCCGCTATTCGCCGCGGCCTTCAACGGCGGCGGCACAACTGAAGGAGACGATCCCCCAGGAAGAAAAACAGCGCCGCCTCACGGAAGTCCAGAGCCTCCAGAAATCGATCCAGCTCGAAAGCCACGGCCGGCAGGTCGGCCGGGTGATGAGGGTGCTCTGCCTGGGACAAGGCCGGAAGACGCCGGATCTATTCTCCGGACGGAATGAAGGTCATCAGGTGGTCAATTTCCGGGCGGACGAAGATTGCAGCGCCCGTTTTGTCGACGTCCGCATCACCGGCTTCGGCCCCTACAGCCTCCTCGGCGAACGCCTCCCCGGCCATCCGGCCGCTGATGCGCTCGATTGAATTTCGGAGTGTCTTGTGCTATACATCGGGTTCCATTTCATCGGGAGTGAGCGACCATGACGATTCTCAATCTCGTCCCTTATTCTTTTATTATCGGAATCCTGGGAGTCCTCTTTGCCCTCTTCCTCTTCTACAGGGTCAGAAAATATCCAAAGGGGAATCCCGCCATGGAGGCTATCGCCGAGGCCGTTCATTCGGGGGCAATGGTCTTCCTGAGAAGAGAATATTCGGCCATCATCATCTTCGTCGCGGTCACGTTTCTTGTCCTCTGGAAATTTTTCTCTATATACACGGGACTGGCCTTCCTCACCGGAGCCTCTTGTTCTCTCCTAGCCGGATTTATCGGGCTCAAGGCGTCCACCCGTTCCGCCGTTAAGACAACCCAGGGAGCGATCACCGGCGGGACGCCGCTCGCCCTGACCATCGCCCTCCAAGGCGGCGCCGTTATGGGGATCACGGTGGCCGCGCTGGGAGTGGCCGGAATCGGGCTGTTCTATTTCTTCACCAAGAATCCGCTCATCATCAACGGCTTCGCTATGGGAGCCAGCTCGGTCGCACTTTTCGCCAGGGTGGGAGGCGGCATTTTCACAAAGAGCGCTGACGTTGGGACTGACCTTGTCGGCAAGGTGGAGGCCGGAATCCCCGAGGACGACCCCAGAAACCCGGGTGTCATCGCCGATAACGTCGGGGACAACGTCGGAGACACCGCGGGGATGGGCGCCGACCTCTTTGAATCCTACGTCGGATCGGTGATCGCCGCGCTGGCCATCGGCTCCACACTGACCCCCGTCCTCAATCATATGGCCCTTCCCCTGCTCCTCATTGTCATTGGGCTCGTCTCCTCCGTCCTCGGAGTTCTCTCCATCACGTACCTGAAAAACTTCAGCCCCCAATCCGCCTTGAGAAACGCCACCTATGTCAGCGCCCTCCTGTTCATTATCGGGGCTTTCATTGCGATAAAAATCCTCATGGGCAACCTTTCGACGCTATGGGCGGTCCTAAGCGGCATGGTTTCCGGGATCCTCATCGGGCTGGAAAGCGAATATTTCACTTCTGGAAAGCCGATTCGCTCCATCGCCCGGATCGCCCAGACCGGAAGCGCGCCGACGATCATCACCGGTCTCGCCGTGGGCCTTCAGAGCACGATCCTCCCTGTCCTGACGCTGGCGGGAGCCATCTACGTGGCCTTTAAGTTCGCCGGACTTTACGGCATCGCTCTTGCCGGAGTCGGTATGCTGGCGACAATCGGGATCGTCATGGCGACCGATTCCTACGGCCCGATCGCTGACAATGCCGGCGGAATCGCGGAAATGTCCAAGGCCGGACCGAGCATTCGGAAAATTACCGACAAGCTCGACGCTCTGGGCAATACGACAGCCGCCATCGGCAAGGGGTTTGCCATCGGGTCCGCCGCTTTAACGGCCCTGGCGCTTTTCTCCGCCTACCAAACCGCCACGCGTCTTCAGGTCATCAGTTTGACCAACGTTGGGACGATCGTCGGGCTTCTTCTCGGGGCCCTCATGCCTTTCGCCATCGCGGGGATAGTCATGAAAGCCGTTGGCCGGACAGCCAACAAAATGGTCATCGAGATCCGCCGGCAATTCCGGGAAATCAAGGGTCTCCTCGAAGGTCAAGCCAGGCCCGATTCGGACAGATGCATCGACATCGTCACCAAGGGAGCCCTGGCCGAGATGGTTCTGCCGGGTATCTTGGCTATCATCGCTCCCCTATCCATCGGTTTTATCCTTGGTGCCGAAGCCCTGGGAGGGTTCCTGGCGGGAGCCACGAGCTCGGGCGTTCTTCTGGGGATTTTCATGGC
>CAYOZW010000173.1:0-7149 GCA_964408495.1 uncultured Eubacteriales bacterium | reverse complement strand
TGGGAGGCCGCTATGCTGAAAAACTACCTGACGATTGCCTGGCGGAATATCGTCAAGAACAAAGGGATTTCCTTCATTAACGTCGTCGGCCTGGCCCTGGGAATGGCCTGCTCTTTGCTCATTTTCATCTGGGTTGACGGCCAGATGAACACCGACAAGTCGCAACCAAATAAAGACCGGATCTTCCGGCTGGAGGAAGGCGACTGGGCCGACCTTCAAACCTCGTATCGGAAGGTCCTCGAAACTTTCCCCGAAATCGAAAAATATGTCCAGTTCAGTGCCTGGGAAAAGCCGATCCTCCGAATTGGAGACAAGCTTTTCGACTCCAGGGATCTCGTCTTCGCCGACGATGCGGTTTTCGAGGTCTTCAAATTCAGGTTTCTACAGGGAAATCCTGAAAGCGCCCTCAAGGATCCGTATTCCCTCGTCCTTTCCCGAAGCGAGGCCGAGAGACTGTTCGGCTCCGAGGATCCGATGGGAAAAACCATCATTCTTGACAACACGTTCCCATTCATCGTCAGCGGAGTTGTCGAGGACCCCGACGATTTCCATCTCGAATGGCGGGCGATGGGCCCTTTCAAGAGCCTGCCGGCAATCAAGGGACGGCCGAATTTTCTCAATGAGCACAACGACAACTTTCTGACCTACCTTCTCCTCCGGCCTCAAACGAACGTGGCCGCACTCACAGAGAAACTCACTGCGGCTATCAACGCTATCCGGGGAGACGATGGACCCCGCAAATTCAGCCTCCGTTCGTTTCGGGACATCTATTTCGCCCGGGATGCGGTCGTAAGGGAGAAGGGGGTCAAGCACGGGAACATGCCACTCGTCATCCTCTTCTCGGCCGTGGCCGTTCTGATCCTCCTCATCGCCTGTGTCAATTTCATCAACCTGGTCACCGCCCGGTCCTCTTCAAGGGCCAAGGAGATCAGCGTCCGCAAGGCGGCGGGCGCTGTGCGGAAAAACCTTCTTGTCCAGTTCCTGGGCGAAACATCGCTGACGGTTTTTGCGGCCCTGATTCTGGCCCTCGTCCTCGTCGTCGCTTTTCTGCCCGCTTTCTCCAGGTTGACGGGAGAGCCTCTGAGTGTCGATTGGACCGCCGGGAAATGGATTGGAGGCATCCTTTTCATTTTTGTCTTTACCTCCCTCGCGTCGGGGCTTGGTCCGGCCCTCTTTCTGTCATCGCTCGAGCCGGCTGCCTTGATGAGAGGCAAACGCAGCCGGTCGGCCGGGCGGGCCCCGTTTCGGACACTGTTGACCATCTTCCAGTTCGCCGTGGCGATTTTCCTGATCATCGGAGCACTCGTCGTCCTCGGGCAGCTCGACTACCTGAAAACCAAGAGCCTTGGGTTCGACCAGGATCAGGTCCTCCTCGTTCCCTTGAAGGGAAAGCTCAAGGAAACTCCACAGGTCCTGCGGGCCAGGATCCAGGAGGGGAAGACGTTTGGCGTGACCAAAGGCCTCTTCAAGCAGCGCCTCCTCCAAAGTCCGGATATTCGAGGCGTCACGTTCATCAACGATTCTCCCGGGGAACTCACCAACACCAACACCTGGCTCGTCCGGGGGCTCAAGAAACCGATGATTATCCTGCAGACCGATCCGGACATCATGGACGTATTGGGGCTCGGACTCGTCGACGGACGAGACCTCTCCTGGGACCTGGAATCCGACATGGCCCTGAGCTACCTCGTCAACGAGGAAGCCGTGCCTTTCCTCGGACTGGACCCGCTCTTTGGAGAGACTTTCCAGGCCAACTTCGGGCCGAGCCGGGTCGTCGGTGTCGTCAAGAATTTTCATTTTCGGTCGCTCCACCAGAGAATCGGTCCCATGGCTATAGTCTGGTTCGACGGCTGGACGAACAATGCCGCGATCAAGATTTCGGGGACGAATATCGCCAGAACGATTGCCTATGTTCGAGAGGTCTGGGGGGAAGTCAATCCTCAGGCGCCCTTCAGCTACACCTTCATGGACGAGACCATCGGGCGGCTCTATGCGGCGGAGGCCCGTTTGGGAGGGATTCTTGAGATCTTTGTCGGGCTCGCCGTCTTTCTCTCTTGTCTTGGCCTCTTTGGCCTGTCCGCCTATGTCGCCGCGCAAAAGACGAAGGAGATCGGAATCCGCAAGATCCTGGGAGCAAAAACCTCGGAAATCGTCGTCCTTCTCTCGAAGGACTTTTCCAGGTGGGTCCTCCTGGCGAACCTCTTTGCTTGGCCGGCGGCTTATTACATAACAGAAAAGTGGCTCCAGGGATTCGCCTACAGAGTCGGACTCGGCGTCGGGCCGTTTATCCTGGCATCCGTCTCGGCCGTGGCCGTTGCTCTGTTGACCGTGAGTGTCCAGTCCATCAAGGCGGCCACCGCCAGTCCGGCCGATGCCATCCGGCACGAGTAGGCGGCCGTACCACTTTCCACTGGCAAGCATTTTTGATTTATGAAAGTGGAGTATCTTTTTTCCTTTTGGGGAGCCAATGATCGAAATCTTTACAATTCCATGACAACTCATCATCTTAAAATGATAGAATGAGTTCGTGCGGTCTTTTCCGTCCCGTCGGCTGAAGAGAAGCCATCGAAAGCCGGTCATCCTTTTTGGTTTATCTGTCCTTCTGCCCGCATTGGTTCTCCTTTTTTTCATCGTCCGGATGAACAGGCAGGACAACGAGTTGAGAAAAGGGAAGGCGGCAGAGGCCAGGCAGCAAAAGGCCGAAGAGATCGGCCGGCACCTGGCCGAAAGACTGGAAAAAGCGGAGAGAACTCTTCTCCAAGAATGGAATGACGAATCCGTAAGCGTCCGGACAGCCTACCAAATGCTTCCCGATCTGGTCTTTGCCGGACGCATTGCCGATGGCGAATTCGTGATGCCTTGGGAGGGAGCTGAAGCGCAAAAACAGCTTTTAGAAAGCGACCAGGCCGGCCTACTCATCCGCCGAGCCCAGCAGGCCGAGTTTGCAGAGAACAATGCGAAGCGCGCAATTATCTTATTGAACCGAGCTCTGTCCTCTGCGGCATCGCCTTCCCAAAAGTGTTTTGTCCAGCTGCAGCTCGGAAGGATTCTGTCGAAGCTGGGCAATGAGGAGGACGCCCATCGTGTTTACTGGGAGATTCTCAGTCAATCAGGTGATCTGACTGATGAATATGGGATCCCCTTTGTCCTTTATGCCGCCGACCGCCTTTCGGTATTGAAGTCAGAAATCGAGGCCATTCTGGTCAGGCTCGAAGACATCATGGAAGAAAACCGATGGCTTCCCTCCCAGGCGCTCTATCTCATCCGGGACATCACCGCACAGCTTCAAATCGGGTCTCAGGAATCAGTCCATCGGGAAAGAATAGAGAATCTGAGGGAGTCGATCGAAAGTGCTTTGGTTAATCTCGAGAGGCTCAAGTCGCTCGGGGCCTTTGTCTCAGGCTGGGTGCAGCGCCGCCTTTCCCTGGAGGAAGCTGGAGATCCAATGCCCTGGGAAGCCCATGGAGATATTCCCTGGATCGTCGGCATCCGTGATTTCCGTGAGGGCCGAGCACAATTCCTCCTTGCTTTTCATGGGCCTGATCTTTTAAGGGCGGTGATCGAAGAAGCCGATATGGCCGGGACTTTTCCGGGGGCATGCCGGATGACAGTCAGCTCTAGTGGAGAGGGCTATCCTCCCGGTGGACCGTTCCAGGGATTCCGGCTCCTTTTTGATGTGACGGAAGCGTCGGCTTGGGCCGGGTCTTCCCTTCCTTTCCCCATCCTTTATTGGCTGATCCTGATCCTGGTAGTCGGGTTCACCGCCTTCGGGGCCGTTCTTCTCTGGCGCGATGTCAGCCGGGAATTGGCGATCGCGGACATGAGATCTCAGTTCGCAGCCAGCGTTTCCCACGAGCTCAAGACCCCGCTGACGGCCATCCGGATGTTGGCTGAAGCCTTGACCATGGGGGTGCGGACACATCCTGACGATCAAAAGGAGTATCTGAGGACGATCATCGGCGAGAGCGAACGCCTGAGCCGGCTCCTCAACAATGTTCTGGACTTCTCCAAGATCGAACAGGGGACCCGGACCTACCGTTTCGAGACAACAGTGCTTGAAGACGTCATTCAAGCGGCGGCGGTCGCCATGGCTTTTCCGCTCAACCAGAAAGGATTCAGACTCCAGGTCGAGGTGGAGAACGGCATTCCCCCTGTTCTTGCCGACCGAGACGCCCTCGAACAAGCCGTCCTCAACCTCCTTCACAACGCCATGAAGTATTCGGGGGAGAGCCGGGAAATCCTCCTCAAGCTTCGCCGAGATGACAAAATGGCTTGCATCGACGTCATCGATCATGGCATCGGGATAGCGGAGGAGAACAGGAGCCAAATTTTCGGCAAGTTCTTCAGGGTGCCGGGGACCGAAAACGAGAGGATCCCGGGGACGGGCCTGGGACTGACCCTTGTTTCCCATATCGCGGAATGCCACGGAGGCAGGGTGGAAGTGAGCAGCCGGCCGGGAGAGGGGAGTACCTTCTCCATCCTCATCCCACTGGAGGCAGGATGAAACGGATTCTGATTATCGAGGACGACATTTCCATCCTCAACGTCCTTAAAGACGTCCTGGTCTTCAAATCCTATGAGGTCCTCACCGCCGCCGATGGAGAGTCGGGATATCAAGCGGCTGTGGAAAAGAGCCCCGATCTCATCATCCTGGATATTATGCTTCCCAAGATGGATGGATTCACCCTCTGCAAGAAGCTGAGGGAAGAAGGGAACATGACCCCTGTTCTGATGCTGACCGCCAAGGGGGAAGAGCCGGACAAGGTGCAGGGACTGGACTTTGGAGCGGACGACTACGTCACCAAGCCTTTCTCATTGCCCGAACTCCTCGCCCGGATAAGAGCCCTCCTCAGACGAAGGCCGGGAGAGGAGACGGAAAAAAGGCCTCCCGATTCGATTGAATTGGGGAATATGGTCCTGGATTTCAAAAAGTACGAGGCTGTGAAGAGAGGCCAGCCTTTGAGCTTGTCTCCCAAAGAGTTTGGAGTTTTGAGGTATCTGGCCGCCCGCGCGGGCGATGTCGTCACCCGGGATGAACTCCTGGACGAAGTCTGGGGATACGAAAAGTTCCCGACCACCCGGACCGTGGACAATCATATCGCCCAGCTACGGTCCAAGATCGAAGAAGACCCCGCCCGCCCTCGATATCTGCTCACCGTCCACGGAGTCGGATACAAATTGGTTTTGAACAGTGAAAAAAAGCGGGATAGGACCATTACAAAATGATTACACAATTCTTACATGCCGATGACAAACGGGCGATCCGAAAAACGTATCTTCGGGTTGAAATCAATCCGAGGAGAGAGACAATGAAAAGACGGGCAGCCTGGTTCGGTGCGATATGGCTTCTTCTTGGAGCGGCTTTTTTGGGAGCCTTCTCCCAAACAGGGGAGGACCTGTTTCAGAAGGCGCTCCGGCTGGAGAGGAACGAAGGGAAGTTGATGGAGGCCATAGATCTTTACCAAAAGGTGGTCGCCGCTGAAAAAGACATAAGCCTCGCTGCCCAGGCCCAGCTAAGAATCGGACTGTGCTTTGAAAAGCTGGGGCAGAAAAACGTTAAGCAGGCCCAGGAGGCGTTCCAGAAGGTCATCGATAATTACCCCTCCCAGTCCCAGGAAGTTAAGATCGCCAAGGAAAAGCTGTCCGTCCTCCTCAAACATCAACGGTCCGAAGACAAAGCGGATCAAAAATTTCAGATGCGGCCCATCTGGTCCGATCAGGGATTGGAAAGACTCCCTGGGAAGGGAGAAGGGATAGATAATGTTCGGCCTTCGCCCGATGGGAAATTTATCGCCTTCATCGACTGGAATTCCGGTTATGCAGATCTCTGGATCCAGGAAGCGGCTGAAGGAAAGACAAGATGCCTGACCCGGCCCAGATCCGAGGAAGACGGCATGGCCAACGTCTATGATTCCAGATGGTCTCCGGACGGCCGCCGTCTGGCCTACATCTGGGAAAACGATGAACACCGTTATGTCGACCTCCGCGTCGTTGGGTTGGATGAATCGCGACCGCGCACTCTCCATCGGGGCAGTTACGCCAAAGGATGGGTTTCACCCCTGGATTGGTCCCCGGACGGAAAGAATATCCTGGTCATTATGTGGCAGGGAGATTCAGTTCAATTCGGGCTCGTTCCCTCGGATGGGGGTGATCTTCGGATCATCAAAACATTTATGGATCTCAAGCGGAACAACGATCCGACGTACGCCCTGTTTTCTCCGGACGGGCGCACCATCGCCTTTGATTCTCAGCAAGGCAAAGATGTAGTCAATCATGATCTCTATCTTTTGGCTCTCGACGGCGGGCAGGAGTGGACCGTGGCTTCCCACCCTTCTCACGACTATCTTCTGGGCTGGGCGCCGGACGGCGGTAGCCTCATATTCGCCAGCGACCGGGCCGAAACCGCCGACCTCTGGACCGTTCCCGTTCAAGATGGAAAGCCTGCGGGAAAACCCTCCTTGGCCATAAAAAACATCGGAATAATCAAACCGCTGGGGATCACGAATGAGGGGACGTTGTACTTCAATAGGAATCCCAACCGATTCCAGATGAATGTTTATACGGCGGCCTTTGATCCGGATTCAGGCCGGCCCGAATCCGCGCCGCAGAAATTGGCGCTTACTTACGAAGGAAGAAATGTCTTCCCCGACTGGTCACCCGACGGCTCGACTCTCGCCTATGTTTCCAGAAGGGAGCCTTCCGGCCAGGGAATCCTCTGCCTCTATTCCGCGGATTCAGGGAGGATCCGGGAGATGTCCTTCCCTCATATGCTCAGTGATCCCCATTGGTCAAAGGACGGCCGGTTTCTTTTGGTCATGGATATGGGTGCCAACAATATTTTTAGAATTGATCTTGAGACTGCGAATATTCAAACTCTCATTGAAGCCGCAGATGCCTATTCTCCCGCCATTTCTCCGGATATGAACTTCCTTTTTTTTGTCAGGGTCGATTCTTTCAAGACCAATAGAAAAGACAATCGTTTCCTCATTATGAAGAAGAATCTTGAAACCGGCAGAGAAGAGGAAATCTTCCGCCATTCCTGGGTTATATCCGATGTGGAACTCTCTCCGGATGGTGAGAACTTGGCATTGGTGTTAATGGAAAAGCCCTATGGACCTGGTCCCTCAATCGAGAAGGGCCAAAATATTT
>CAYOZW010000172.1:0-7159 GCA_964408495.1 uncultured Eubacteriales bacterium | reverse complement strand
GGAGGGAAGAATGAAAAAAACACTGCTTTTCGTGTGCTTTTTTTTCGTCTGCCTCAGTTTTTTCCAGGCGCAGGAGCGGCCCCTGGAAGAGATCGAACTCACTCTCCAGGACTGTCTGTTGAAAGCGCTGGAGAACAACCTGGATATCGCCGTCCAGGCCATCGACCCGGAGATCTCGTCGTTCTCCCTCAGGCAGCAGAAGGATATCTACTGGCCGCAGTTGAGGCTCGGCTATTTCAACTACAACTACAATTACCTGACGAACTGGGCCGTCCAGGGGGTCAACTATTTGAACAAAAATTACCAATACAATGTCGGCGTAGCCCAGAAAATATTTACGGGTGGCGAGATCGAGCTGTCCCTCCTCACCTCGAGTTCGGATACGACGAGAGCCCTGACCCTGGTCAACCCGAGCTACAGTGGCGAGTTCCGTTTGGATTTCACCCAACCCTTGCTGCAGGGTTTCGGTCCGAAGATGGCCAATATGGAGATCAAAAAGGCGCAAAACCTGCTGGATATCTCGGTGATCGGACTCAAGTCGAACTTGCTGCAGAAAGTCTATGAGGTGGAAGAAGCCTACTGGAACCTTGTCGATGCCACCGAAAACCTGAAAGTGTATGAACTCTCCCTGGCCCAGAACAAGGAGCGCTTGACGAGGGAGAAAGAGGGCGCCAGGACCGGCGTCAAGTCTTCCCTGGATGTTTTGCGAACAGAAACGGAAGTGGCCAACTACGAGAATTATGTCTTATCCGCCCGCGCTCAGGTAGTCACTTCCGAAGACCGGTTGAAAAGCATCCTGAATTTCCCTCCGGAAGGCTTGGACTCTCTCAAGACGCTGATACCTTCGGACAGTCCGGGCCTGGGAAAAGTCAGCCTGAGTTTTGAAGACGCCTTGAAAACAGCCTATTCGGAAAGTCCTGAACTGGAAAGATCGCTAAGGGAAATCGAAGGCACAAAACTGGATGTGAGTTATCAAAAAAACCTGCTCCTCCCTCAACTCAATTTGGGCGCTTCTTTATGGTATCCGGGGCAGTCGGGCGATGTCTTGGTCTACAAAGATAACAATCCGTACTCGGGCGAGGTCGTCGGCAAGATCAAAGGGAGCCGGATCGATTCCTTCAAGGATGTTTTCGATTTCAGGTATAAAAATTGGTACGTGACCCTCAATCTCACCCTCCCCTTAGATTCATTGTTCTCAAGGGCCGGCCTGGCCAGGGCCAAACTTGAGGAAGAAAAGAAGCTTTTAGAGAGGGAAAAGATCGAACAGGGCATCTATTACAGTGTTCTCGAGGCCTATAAAGACATGAAGAATCGTGAAGAGCAGATTGAAACGGCTTCCCGATACCGGGAATTAACGGAAACCAGGCTGAGGGCCGAAGAAGAAAGATACAATCTCGGGCTGGTCGGAAACGAATGGCTGTTTCAGTATCAGAGGGATCTGGCCAATGCCAGAGTCAGTGAAATCAGAGCCAGGATCAATTACCAGATTGCCGTCGCCAAACTGGAAGAAACTATGGGCATCAGTCTTAAGAAAAAGGGGCTCAAGTTCAGGGAGTATCAATTTTAAATCAGGCCTGCTCTTCATCCTGGCCGGGCGTCCGTCCTTACCACGGCGGAACCCGCCAGCCGATCATACAGGGGCCGGTGTTGCCTGTTGAACAGTATGCTCAGTAGATAAATAACCACGAGTATCTGAGCAAAGAGCGATAGAGCGAAAAGAAAGGCGGAGGAATTTCCATTCCAGATCTGGAAGACGGCTGTGTGGGCCATCTGCCAAGGAAGAAATTTGACCCCCGAGCGCAGCAAGGCCCGACCGGCGCTTAGGCGAGCGCCGTGCGTATCGACCACCTTGAGCCCCATTTTCCGCTTGCCGAAGGTCGCCTGCCGGGAAGAACTTTCCTGGAATGAAAAATACAAAATTGTTGGCAGGACGAGAGTGATAAAGGCGACAGCATCTCTCGTCCAGGCTGAATCCATCAGGCGTCCGGCTGAGGTCACCCGGAAAAAAATGGAGGCCGTGATCGCCAGGATAGCCGCATAGCCGGCGACAATGAGGAGGTCCAGCGCCATGGCCGCGAGGCGCTGCTTGAGCCCGGCATATTGAAAGCTAGATTTCTCGCGATTCATTCTTAATGTCCATTTTTGTGGACTATAGAGAGCCTTGGGTTCAATCTATTCTTGAGGCCAGGACGATGTCAACTCGGAAGACGACTGCCCGAGTCAGAAAAGGGCTTTTTTGTGAACAAATAAGCCCTCTCAGCGTATATAATAACGAGCTGATGCTTTTTCAAAAGGTTGGAGAAATCGGGCGAAATGCCGGTTCGAGCGGGGGAGAGCGGTGAGGAGGCTGAAGAAGGCCGTCGTCCTCCTGGGAATTTTCATCTCCGCGCTATCGCCCCTATCCGCCCTGGACTGGGGCTACAAAGGCCTGATTTCGGTCTGGCTGTTCGATAATTTCGAGCGGTCCTCGGACACCCGGCTGGGGGGGCGCTTCATCCCTGAATTTTCCCTCAGCCAGCCAATTTCAAACTCTTTATCCCTGGACGTGAACCTGTCATTGAACGCGTACGGCAACGCCGATCTCGGTTCCGGCGACGATATCCAGACAGAAGGGGAGGTCAAGCCCTATCGCTTTTGGCTGCGCTTGGCCACTTCCCGGTTTGAGGCCCGCCTCGGGCTTCAAAAGATCAATTTCGGTTCGGCTTCGCTTCTGCGGCCGCTGATGTGGTTCGACAGTCTCGACCCCAGGGACCCTCTCCAACTCACCGATGGTGTCTATGGGCTGCTCGTCCGTTATTATTTCCAGAACAATGCCAATATCTGGGTCTGGGGCCTCTACGGAAACGATTCCGCCAAGGGTTGGGAGACCATCGCCACCGCCAAAGACACGGTCGAATACGGAGGAAGGATACAGGTCCCACTCCTGACCGGAGAGCTGGGTTTGACCTATCACCACCGGCGGATCGATCTCGTCCCGGCGCCGGGGGCACCCCTGCCTTTTTCTGCGGAGCGCGTTCCCGAATCCAGAATCGGGCTGGACGGGAAGTGGGACCTGGGAATCGGTCTCTGGCTCGAAGGAACGCTGACTCATCAGGAGAGCGACCTTCTGCCCGAGCCCTGGCAGCGTGCTTACACGCTCGGAGCCGATTATACCCTGGGCTGGGGAAATGGATTGAATCTCCTGGCCGAGCACCTCCGGCTGGACAGGAGTGCCCATGCCTTCGGCTCCGGGGACGGCGTGGATTTCTCGGCTTTTTTTCTCCGTTATCCCGTAAGCGTTTTCGTTGATCTAACGGCCATATTTTATTATGATTGGAAAGAAAAGGAATTTTACCGGTTCCTCAGCTGGCAGCGGACCTATGACCGCTGGCGTTTCAATATCATCGCTTTTTGGAACCCTGATGAATTTCTGATCTACGCGGCTCAGCAGGGTGCCAATCCCTTTTCCGGCAAGGGGATCCAGCTGACGGTCGTCTTCAACTACTAGGAAAGACGAGGTTGGAATGGAGAATTCGTATCTGATCGAAACACGCGACCTGGTTAAGACCTACTCCCTGGGAGAGCACGCCATCAAGGCCCTGGACAAGGTGAACCTCCAGTTCGAGAAAGCCGAGTTCACCGGTCTGGTCGGGCCGAGCGGCTCTGGGAAAACCACTTTGTTGAATATCATCGGCTCGCTGGACTCTCCGACCTCCGGAAGCGCAGTGGTCATGGGAAGGAAGGTGGAGGAATTGTCGCACAAGCAGGCGGCTGCGCTCCGCAACCGCCACATCGGGTTTATCTTCCAGACTTTCAACCTGCTTCCCGTCTACTCGGTTTTCGAGAATGTGGAGTTTCCCCTATTGCTGCTCGACTATGCCGCCGAGGAGAGACGCCGAATGACTATGGCCGCATTGGACTGGGTCGGGCTGGCCGATCGGGCGAAGTCCAAACCCGCTCAGTTGTCGGGTGGACAGAGCCAGAGGGTGGCGATCGCCCGGGCCGTCGTAAAGAAGCCGGCCCTTATCCTGGCGGACGAGCCCACAGCCAATCTGGACGCGGAAAATTCCCACCACATCCTGCAAACGATGGAGCGGCTTAACCGGGACCTGGAGACCACCTTTATTTTTGCGACCCACGATCACAAGGTGATCGATTACCTGCGCCGAAAGATCACCCTTTTTGACGGAGCCGTCGCCAAGGATGAGCGAATGGAGCCGCAGCGGCGGGGAGGGGCGAGACCGTGATCATCCCCAAGCTGGCGCTGCGCAATCTTCTGGGGGCCGGGCTGAGAACCTGGCTGAATGTGGTGGTGCTGTCATTTTCCTTTGTGGTCATTATCTGGACGCAGGGCCTTTACAAAGGGATGAACGATCAGGCGGAGCGGGCTTCGGTGGATGCGATCCTGGGCGGGGGCCAGTACTGGCAGGAAAAATACGACCCGCTCGATGTCCTTTCCCTAGAGGATGCCCATGCGGTCGTTCCCGAAGGTTTACAGGCGATGATTGAGACCGGCCAGGCTACATCCATCCTTGTGGTTCAGGGGACGCTCTATCCGAAAGGACGCATCCGCCCCGTTCTCATCAAGGGGATCGATCCGGATCAGAAGGTGATCTCTCTGCCCGCTCAGTTCCTGAAGACAGGGGAGGACCTCTTTCCGGCCCTGATCGGCAGCCGCATGGCCAAGAACACGGGCTTGCAGGTCGGTGATACGGTGACCCTGCGCTGGCGCGATGCCAACGGGACCTTCGATGCCCGGGACGTGGAGATCGTCCAGGTGATGAAAACCGTTGTCCAGACGATCGACCAGGGGCAGATCTGGATCCCCCTTGATCGACTCCGCGATTTGGCCGGGATGGAGGGAGAAGCCAGCCTGGTGGTGGTTGCTCCGGGAACTGTCGGTCGGCCGGCTGTGCCCGGGTGGGTCTTCCGGGACCTCGACTTCCTGCTCAGCGACATCAAGCAGCTCGTCAAAATGAAGAGCGCCGGGGCCACGATTCTGTATGTGGTCCTGATCCTGCTGGCCATGCTGGCCATTTTCGACACCCAGGTTCTTTCCATCTTCCGCCGCAAAAAAGAGATGGGCACACTCATGGCCTTGGGATTCACCCGCAGCCGGGTAATCAAGTTATTCACTCTAGAAGGAGCCCTTCACGGTGTCTTAGCGGCGGTCGTCGCCGCTCTCTATGGGATCCCCTTTTTGACCTGGTTTGCCCGCACCGGCTGGACCTTGCCTGAAGGAATGGACAGCTACGGATTCGCCATCGGGGAAAAGCTCTTTCCGGTCTACAGCGTGGCGCTGGTGATCGCGACCACGCTGCTCGTCCTGGTAATCACGACCATCGTCAGTTTCCTGCCGACCCGCAGGATCGCCAAGTTGAAGCCGACAGACGCACTCCGGGGACGCATGTCATGATCAGGTTTCTCTTCAAAGGCCTGATGCGGGACCGCTCGCGAAGCCTGTTCCCCATCCTGACCGTCGTTATTGGGGTGATGCTCACGGTCTTTATATACAATTGGATCAACGGCGCGGAATTCAATTTCATCGACTCCAGCGCCCGCTTCAACACCGGCCATGTCAAGGTCATGTCCCGGGCTTACGCCCGCGAGGCGGACCAGGTTCCCAACGACCTTGCCCTCGTCGGGGTGCAGTCATTATTAGATCAGCTCCGTGAGCAGCATCCGGAGATGATCTGGACACCCCGGGTCCGCTTTGGCGGGCTTTTGGATATCCCCGATGCTCAGGGGGAAACCCGCGATCAGGGCCCTGTCATGGGCTTGGCGGTTGACCTTTTTTCGCCAGGGAGCGCCGAACCCGGAATCTTCAAGCTGGAAGAAGCCTTGGTGCGCGGCCGGGTGCCCCAACAGGCCGCTGACATCCTCATCAGCGAGGACTTCGCCCGCCGTTTGAAAGTCGAGCCGGGCGATACCGCGACTCTAATCAGCGTGACCATGCAGGGCAGCATGGCCGTGGCCAACTTCAGGGTGGCCGGGACCATCCGGTTTGGAGTGGAGGCCATGGACCGGGGGGCGATGATCGCCGATATCGCCGCCGTTAGGGCCGCCCTGGATATGGAAGACGCGGCCGGGGAGATTCTTGGATTTTTCGCTGATTTCCTGTATCGAGACGAGGAGACGAAGGAGATCGCGGCTCGGTTCAATTCGGCATACAAGGACGACCCAGATGAATTCGCGCCGGTCATGGATACACTCTCAGGTCAGGCGGGGATGGCGGACCTGCTGGCCATGATGCGGATGTTCTCCAGCCTCGTCCTGGTGGTCTTCATCGCCGTCATGTCGATCGTCCTCTGGAACGCGGGACTGATGGGCAGCCTGCGGCGCTACGGCGAGATCGGCGTGCGGCTGGCCATGGGAGAGACAAAAACCCACATTTACTGGAGCCTGATCATGGAAGCCTTGATGGTCGGGGCGCTGGGAACGCTTATCGGGACAGCCGTCGGACTGGCCGAGTCCTATTACCTGCAGGCGCATGGGCTCGACATCGGGTTCATGATGAAAAATGCCTCTCTATTCGTTTCCAACGTCATGCGGGCCAAGGTATCTACGGTCAGTTATGGGATCGGTTTCATCCCCGGAATGGCAGCCACATTTCTCGGGGCCTCTATCTCAGGGCTGGGGATCTTCCGGCGCCAGACATCCCAGTTGATGAAGGAATTGGAGACATGAAAAAATGTTGCCTAGTTTGGCTCTTGGCGGCTGTCGTCTGGGCTCAGGTGGCGGGGATACAGACCCCCGCGGGAGACTGGATCCTCCAGAGAGTCGATGAAAACATCGGCTCGGATAACAAGATCTCCCATTCCCGGATGATCATCCACGGACGGCGGGCGAGCCGGACGGTCGAGTCCCGGTCCTGGATCCACGGGGACGAGAAATCGTTCACCGAATACCTGGCCCCGCCTCGCGAAGCCGGGACCAAGATGCTCAAGCTCGAGGACCAGCTCTGGACCTACTCGCCCTCCACCGACCGTACAATCAGGATTTCGGGGCACATGCTGCGCCAGTCGGTCATGGGGTCGGACCTCTCCTACGAAGACCTCATGGAGGACCGCAAGCTCAGGGACCTCTATGCGGCTCAGGTCGGCGGCGAAGAGGAATACGACGGCCGGACCTGCTGGGTCCTGGATTTGACGGCTAAAGAAGAAGATGTCGCTTATTATTC
>CAYOZW010000171.1:0-7160 GCA_964408495.1 uncultured Eubacteriales bacterium | reverse complement strand
TTCCCGCTGCCGTCGTTTTTCCAGTATTGAAGGTCCGGATAGCTGACACTTCCTATAATAATATCGAGATCGGTGTCGTAGTCGAAATCGGCGATCGATAGAGTGCTGACTCCCCGGTTCGAGGAGGATGACCATCCGGTCCGGGCCCCGGTCAGGACCGTGGCGAAAATCCATTTATTATTGTGGCTGATGGCCCTGGTCCTGTTCCTGTTTTGGATCTCGATCACTTCCCCGGCCTTATTCCCCATCAGGATATCCGGGTCGCCGTCGTTGTCGAAATCTAGAGTCGTCATCATCGTGGTGGACCAGGCGATACCCTTGATGGTGCTAACCCAAGTGCCATCGGATGTCTTGTCGACCTGGGTGAACGACAAGCTGCCCGTCTGGATCAGCCGGTTTTCGTAAAGCCACATTCTTTTGATCGTATATGTCGGGGGGTTGTCCTGGCAGGCGATAAAAAAGAAATCGATGTCCCCGTCCCCGTCATAATCTCCCGAGGTCAGAGCGCAATGGCCGCTGGTGTCGACGGCCGCGCCCTTGACTCCGCGTGTCGGGTTTCCGGCTAAAGGGTAGAGAGGGCAGACCGTGCCGTCGATGCAATAGGTGATTCCAAAATGGCCGACCAGTCCGGAACCGCCCAGGTTTCTGAGAAAAACTAGGCAGTTAATGTAGCTCGAGCTGGAAGCGACGAAGTCGGGCCAGCCGTCGTTGTCGAAATCCCCGGCGCTGATGCAGTTGATCCAGGCCGGAAAGTATCCCGGATTGGTTACGGCAAAGTCGGACCCGAGCCTGTTCAGGGTGATGTACCCGGGCAGGTCCGCAGGCGGTCCTTCCGTCCAATGAGCGACCGAGGAGTTGTCCTCGTCTTTATAATCGACGGTGTTGAACGACTCGGTGAATCCCAGGGGATGCTCAACGCATTCGGTGACCTGGGCCCAGAATTTCAGGCCGATGGCGCCCGAGATCACCAAAAACAAAAGAACAGGAAAAAACGGCCCCGCTGTCTTTTTCCATTTATTCATTTTTCCCTTCTCCTTGTCCCTTTTCCTTTTTTTATCAAGTTCCCGGCAATTGAACGGCCAGGCCGATCTCCAGCCTGGCGGTTGTGAAGGTGCTTCCTGACTGGACCGTCCCGATGCAAATGAGAAGCGCGTCGAACGGGTCCGGGTCCCCTCCGCCCCCTTCATCATCGATCAAGAAAGCGGTGTAGGTATACCGGGCATCCAATCCCCCGCTCTGGTCAAGCACATAGGGGATCTTATAAAAAATCATGTTGGGGTCGCCGGCGCTGACCGCCGCCAGGATTTCCTCGTCGGTAAGCCTGCGGAAGTTATTGGCGTCCAGCGGATCGCTCACACCCGTTGGAATCGTGATGTAGTGCCCTTCGAAATTCGTCCAGCCGGCGGCGACGAAGCTGCCTTCTATCTGCGTCCAAGCGTTGTCGAACCCCGCTTCCGCAGCGTTGAAAGCCTGTTCCTGTAAACGAAGGTTGCCGGCGATTTCAGGACCGGTGCCGGTGATGTAAAGGACCAGGATGCCCACGGCCAGCAGGAAGGCGATGACGATGATCAGGATGATCAGGGTCACTCCGCTGTCTTTTCGATTTCTATAGCAGTTCATTTTCGGCCTCGTTACCGTGTTCCCGTGTTATACATATTTAACGACAGATTCCTGACGTTGGAGGTGGATTCCAGGAGAAACCGCTTGTGCTTGTCGGCCTGGGCGGCCCCGATGGTGTTGGAAAGCGGCGGGCGCTTGTAGACGTTCAGTGCCTCCGGGGCTTTCCCGGAAAAAGTCACGAACGCCCGAGGTGTTCTTCCCAGGACCAGGATCCTGATCTGTCGGATCCGGCTGACCATGTCTGTGTCAAAGGTCCAATTCGCGTTGTCCCAGGGAACGAACCCGTCCAGCCCGCCGTCGTAGGGGGGATTCCAGTCCCCGTTATACTCGAACTGAAGGTTCTCGACATTCTGGGCCAGAGGATAATGGACGCTGTTTTCAGTGACATAGAGGATCCCGCCTTGGCCGTTTCCGATGTAGCCGTTCGTGCCGGCGCTCAAGCCCGGATAATTGCCCGTCACATCAAGCCAGTATTCCTTGACATTGATGAACGTCACCAAGCCGCCGTCATAATCATCTGAGTCGGCGCACGTCCCGGACAAGCCTCCCGGGGGATCGATCCCTGGCGCCAGGCCCGGCGAAAAGTTCAACTTCTCGTTATTCCCCCCCTCGCTGTGAGAAACATGCGTGATCTGTCTGATCTCTCCCGCCCGGCACATCGAGCTCGGGTTGGGAAGGACCAGGACGACTTTATTTTCATAGAATTCATCGGGATAAGGATATTGTTCCAAGCTGTAATCGTCCACCGCCAAATTGATCGATGAGCCCTGGTAGTTGTCTATTCTCAAGTTGATCGGGTCTTCGATGTTCCCCAGAATTTTCAGCCGGTCCGGGGTGACCTCTTCGCCCTGGTCCTCGTTATCGACGCCCTCTATAGAGTATCCGAAAAACTCGACCGGCAGGCCCACTCCGGCCATCCGGACGTCGCGGGCACAGAAATACATCCCGGAGCGGACATCGTGCTGGAGTTCGGCATACTGGTTCTGGTCGACGGCCACCTTGTTGCTCCTCATATAGAGAGAGAGCGTGGCCAGGACGATGATCAGCATGATGGTTCCACCGACCAGAAGCTCGATAAGAGTGAACCCGCCTGGGAAACGTTGTTTTGGCCGCTTCCCCATCGCCTTTGCTATAACGCTCATCATTCTTTCCTCACCTGAAAATGAATTTATCGGCTAATCACGGTATTGACCCTGGATTGGACGCGGTAATTCATCGGGTTGAGAATGAGTTGGGCCCTGGAAACGGTCATCTGTTCGGCCGAGAAAACAAGGACTCTGACCTCGAACTGGAGATTGGCTCCGGAGCTGGTCGCCAGGAGGTCGGTTATTCTGCGGTAATCGAACTGGCCATCGCTGTTGATATCGAGGGACTCGTCCTTCAGAATCTCCGGACTTCCGTCACCGTTCAGGTCCAAACTATCGCCGGACGTCAGGGACGTCAACTCATCACTGGTAAGGTTTCTCATGACATCGATCTGTTGCTGAGCCAGGAAAGAAGCGCTGGCGATCCTTTCGGACCGCAGATTGTTAAGGACACCCAGGGTGAACATCTGGGCCAGGCCGAGGACGGCGATGGCCACGAGGGCGATCCCGATGATGACCTCGATGAGAGAAAATCCTCTCGCCTTCCTTATTTGATTTCGCATGCCGCCTCCTCGGTTCGCCTTCATGTTACCGCTGCCCTAGGACGATTTGGTGTACTGGATGGAGCCGCCGGCATAGATGACGATCGTCCTCGTGCTCGGCTGGCCCTG
Source organism: uncultured Eubacteriales bacterium (assembly GCA_964408495.1). Classification (GTDB taxonomy): domain Bacteria; phylum Acidobacteriota; class Aminicenantia; order Aminicenantales; family UBA8522; genus UBA8522. The sequence goes on along the minus strand of CAYOZW010000171.1, from coordinate 3,784 downwards.
CCGCTGGATATTCGGACTCTGAACGGAGATGTCGTGTTGGGCCGTACTGTAATTCAGGATAAAACCCATGGGCGAAAAGACTACGACCTGGCCGGGCAGGTTAATTGTCGTTATTAACTTATTGGGAATAGATTTTCTGATGGTTCCGGGAACCTCGACCCAGCTGTCGTAACTCACCTCGCGCTCAATGTAATAAACCCAATAGCCGAGGCTATTGTCAAAATTGAGCCGATGGTTGAGCTTGGTCTTGACGGCCTGGAATTTGACTTGGTGCAAGGTTGTCAAGATCTCCCTGGCCTCATTTTCCAGGCTCCTGACCTCCAGGGAGTTTTTGATATTCGGATAGGCCATCAGCATGATGATGCCGATTATGGCGATGACCACCAATGTCTCGATGAGTGTGAATCCACGTTCTTTCATTCTGCCACCCGCTTCACAGAGCCGGCCCGACGGCCCTCCGGTAGAATACCTCGTGCTTCCCTTTTCCCCGGAAACTCCACATGAATCTTCCTCTACCGCGCATTGTAAATTCTTTTTCGATCCAATTCAAGCCATCCTGCCTTTGCCCGACCCGTCGGCACAGAGATTCATCGGGAATAGACTCTATTATTTATCGTTCTTATCCTTATTAATAGCAATCCCCCCCGGCGGTGATTCGGGTGAGCATAATTCCTCCCAGCTCCCCCCTCTTTCAGCCGTCTCCATCTCACCCCCATCGGCTAGCCGCAAACCGGACATTTGCCGGGGCCTGATTTTCCAATCCGCTTCCGTCTTTGTTATAATGATCGGCTCTCAAGTCTTCGCCGGAAGAAACAGACTATGCAGATCCCAGCCTGGCATGCCGAGGACACGGTCAAGGTCCTCCAGCGCCTCCGCTCTGATCCCCGACAAGGGCTGGCCGCGACAGAGGTTGAAAAACGCCTCGCTCAATTCGGCCCCAATGAGTTGAGGAAGGAAAAAAGAGTCTCCCCCGCGTCTCTTTTTCTCGGGCAGTTCAAGAACCTTCTCATCCTGATTCTCCTGGCGGCGACTGCCCTTTCTGCTCTTGTCGGCGAATGGATGGATGCCCTGATGATCGCCGTCATCGTCCTGCTCAGCGCCGTCCTGGGGTTTATTCAAGAATACAAGGCCGAAAGGGCCCTGGAGGCCCTCAAGAAAATGCTCTCGCCGACGATGACTGTCCTCCGCGACGGCCAGGAAATGGACGTCCCTTCCCGCGATCTCGTTCCCGGTGATATCCTTCTTCTTGAGGCTGGAGACAAGATCCCGGCCGATGCCCGCTTGGTTGAGGTCCGGTCGCTCAGCTGTGATGAGGCCGCCTTGACGGGGGAATCTGTCCCCGTCCGTAAAGACGCCGCGCCCCTTCGCTCTGATTTGCCGCCGAGCGAACAGAAAAACATGGTCTTCGCCGGGACGATCGTGACCTACGGACGGGGAAAAGCCGCCGTGACAGCGACGGGAATGAACACGGAATTCGGCCAGATCGCCGAGGAGGTCGCCGCCGCCGAGCCCAAGAAAACGCCGCTCGAGAAAAGGACGGACGAGATCGGCCGCTGGCTGGGCATTATCGCCCTGGGTATCTGTGTCGGCGTGGCCGGGATCAGCACGCTGCGGGAGGCCTTGGCCGGCCAGGTCACGCTGAAATTCCTGGTCAGCACGGTCATGTTCGCCATCGCCCTGGCCGTCGCCGCCGTCCCGGAAGCCTTGGCCGCTATCGTCACCGGCGCCCTGGCCATCGGTATGCACCAGATGGCCAAGAGGAACGCACTGGTGCGCAAGATGCCGGCCGTGGAGACGCTCGGCTGTGCCACCGTTATATGCTCTGATAAGACCGGCACTTTGACAAAAGGAGAAATGACCGTCCGGAAAGTCTATGCGGACAGGGGCAGCCGAGAAGTCACGGGTGTGGGCTACGAGCCTGCCGGGGAAATCCTGGGCCGGGACGGGATAATAGAGTCGGAAAGCCCGCTGGGCAGGCTTCTCAAAGCCGGCTTGCTCTGCAATGATGCCCAGCTTCAAGAAACCGAGGGCAAGTGGACGATTAAGGGTGATCCGACTGAGGGTGCGCTGGTTGTAGTCGCCGTCAAAGCCGGCCTGCATGTCACTGAGACGAGGCTGAGGCACCCCCGGGTCGAAGAGATCCCCTTCAGCTCGGAACGAAAGCGGATGACCACCATCCATGACGAGCCGGATGGCCGCAGGATTGCCTACCTGAAAGGCGCGCCGGAAGAGATTATCAGCCGCTGCGTTCACCAACTGACCGCGGATGGAGTTAATCCCTTCTCGGAGAAGGACAGAGAGGAGGCTCTCGAAGCCAACCGGGAGATGGCCGGGGCTGCTCTGAGAGTTCTCGGCCTGGCCATGAAATCCCTGTCTCCCGATCGCGCCCGGTACGGGGAGGAGGACGAGCAGGAGATGATCTTCCTCGGTCTAATCGGAATGATGGACCCTCCCCGTCCCGAGGTCATCGAGGCGGTCAAGACCTGCCAGAGGATAAAGATCAAAACGGTCCTGATCACCGGCGACCATGAAGTCACCGCCCGGGCCGTAGCCGAGGAGATCGGAATCTACAGGGAAGGCGACCTCGTCCTGAACGGCGAGAAACTGGCCGCGATGAGCCAAGGAGAGTTGGAGAAATCCGTCGACCGGGTGACCGTCTATGCCCGGGTCTCGCCGATCGACAAGCTCAAAATCGTCAGGGCCTGGAAAAACCGAGGCGAGGTCGTGGCTATGACGGGAGACGGAGTTAACGATGCCCCTGCCCTCAAGCAAGCCGATATCGGGATCGCCATGGGGATTACCGGCACCGAAGTGACCAAGGATGCGGCCGACCTCGTTCTCTCCGATGATAACTTTGCCACCATCCTCCAGGCCATCGAGCGCGGCCGCTGGATCTACGACAACATCAAGAAATACTTGACCTATCTGCTCCGCTGTAACATCACCGAGGTCGCCGTGATCGGCGGCATCGTCCTGATCAAAGGCCCGGAACATCTGCCGCTTTTCTCGGCGGCCATTCTTTTCATCAACCTGGCGACCGATGGCCTCCCGGCCCTGGCTCTGGGAATCGCCCCGCCCGACCCCGACATCATGGACCGGCCGCCAAGAAATCCCCGGGAGAGCGTTTTCTCCCGCGAGATCAAAGCTTTCATCCTCATGGCCCTGCTGATTGAAACACCTTTCTTCTACCTTCTCTACTTCCACAATTTGGGCGATATCGCCCAGGCGCGAACCGAGATATTTTTTCTCTTTATCTTTGTCGAACTGGTCATCGCGCTGAACTTCCGCTCCCTTCGTTTCAGCGTGTTCCGGGTTCCTCCCCACCGCTGGCTGGTCCTGGCCATCCTCTCGCAGGTCGTCCTCGTCGGTGCGATCGTCCAGATCCCGTCTGTTCGTGACTCCTTCGGGGTCCTCCGGCCGAGCCTGCCGACGATCGGGATCATTCTCGGTTTTTCTCTTTTCGTGTTTCTGGCCATGGAGGCCATAAAGGCAGTTATGAAAGAAAAGTGGGTCCGTCCGGACAGCTCAACGGAGAAGTCGAGGTAGCGATATGAAACAAAAGCAACACTGGGTTATCGGCTTCTTGTTCATCCTTGTTTTCCTTTTTCTCCCGGAAGCCCGCGGCCAGCAGACGAAACCGGACTTCCTGTCCCTCGCCGAGGAGGTCTGCCGCCTGGGGATGACGGAAGATTATGCTTACTCCTTGTTGCAAAAGCTCACCCGAATCGGGCCGCGCTTGACGGGATCGCCGCGGGCCGCCGCGGCTGTGGAGCTCATGCGCCAG